>NZ_JANQCV010000004.1:0-123589 GCF_024723515.1 Campylobacter sp. W0066.2
AAGTCTTAGTGCTCCAAATAGCCCACAACAACTCGTAACAACCCTAAATATAGTCATAGTTTTAACCATACTAGCTCTTGCGCCTACCATTGTTTTTGTAATGACTTCTTTTTTAAGACTTGTTGTAGTGTTTTCTTTTTTAAGAACAGCTCTTGGCACTCAAACTATGCCACCAAATACTATTTTGGTTACCTTAGCTTTGATTTTAACTTTTTTCATTATGGAGCCTGTAGCTACAAAATCATACAATGAAGGTATAAAACCCTATATCGCCGAACAGATAGGTTATGAAGAAGCTTTTACTAAAGGTGTTAAGCCTTTTAAAGATTTTATGCTAAAAAACACTAGGGAAAAAGACTTAGCGCTTTTTTATAGGATTAGAAATTTAGAAAATCCAAAAACCATAGATGATGTACCTTTAACAGTTTTAGTGCCAGCCTTTATGATAAGCGAGCTTAAAACTGCTTTTGAAATAGGCTTTTTACTTTTCTTGCCATTTTTGGTTATTGATATGGTAGTAAGCTCGGTATTAATGGCTATGGGTATGATGATGCTACCTCCTGTTATGATTTCTATGCCTTTTAAACTTTTGATATTCGTGCTTGTAGATGGATGGAATTTACTCATACAAAATTTAGTCAAAAGTTTTTTAACCTAGCAGAATAAAATGTATATTTTTTCTTCCTTATTTAGTATATTTTGTTTGCTTTTTGGTGGATATTTTGCTAAAAAAATCAAAATTTTAAAACAAAAACAAGCGCGTGCTTTTTTAGATTTTGCTATTATTTTTGCCTTACCTTGCTTGATTTTTGAGCGCGCTTATCATTTAAATTTTGATTTTTCTTTGATTGTTATTATATTGCTTGGGTTAGGTTGTGCTATTGTTTCAGCATTATGTTGTGTGTTTTTAGCTTTTTGCTTTAAATTTAGTAAAAGTACTCTTGTAAGTATTTTTTTACTTTCTAGCTTTGGAAACACTTTATTTGTAGGTATACCTATTATTAGTGGAATTTATCAAGATCCTCATTTTTTGGGCGAAATTATCCTTTATGATGTTCTTGCTACTTCTTTACCAATGGCACTGCTTGCTCCTTTTATCATCTCTTTAGCTAGCGAGCAAAAGGTAAGCTTTTTGCAAAATCTTAAAAAAGTTTTCACTTTTCCACCTTTTGTTGCTTTGATTTTAGGACTTTGTTTTAAGCTTACCGCACTTCCTGATTTTATCTTTGAACCTTTGCGTATGCTTGGAGCTAGTGCCACACCTATAGCGCTTTTTGCCATAGGTTTAAATTTAGGCTTTTTAAGTATAAAAACTTCTTATAAAGCAACTATAATAGTCATTTTTGGCAAAATGATACTCACACCTTTAATATTTTTAGTACTTTTAAAGCTTTTAAATTTCAAATTAAATCCTAGCTCTACCATCGCTTTACTTGAATCAGCTATGCCTACTATGACAATGGTTGCAGCAATGATCATGAAAGCAAAACTTGATACAAATTTAGCGGTTAGTTCTGTGGCTTTTGGTATAGTTTTTGCCTTTGTTTCTTTACCTGTTTGGGTGTATTTTTTAAGCTAAGGATATAAATGGCATTTGCTATATTTGGAAAATATCTTTATGATGATCTTGCCTTCACTCTTAAAGCTCACACTCAAAAAGAAAGCAAAAAAGCTTTTAAAATCATAGAAAAATATAAAAATCAATATTATTTTTTAGGCTATATTCAATATGAATTTTATAAATATCTAGAAGATAAAAATTATAAAAGCAAAGAACCTTTTTTGTATTTTTTTGCTTTTAAAACAAGAAAAATCTTTACAAATAAAGAAAAAAATTTAGACTTTTATCCAAGCTTTTCATCTAATTTAAATCAAGAAAAGTATTTTGAAAATTTTAACAAAGTTAAAGATGCTATAGCTAAAGGTCAAAGTTATCAAGTTAATCTCACTCAAGAATTACATTTACAATCAAATCTTAATGTGTATGAGAGTTTTTTAAGCCTTTATCCTAAGCAAAATACCCCTTATAAAGCTTATATGAAAAATGAATTTTTAGAACTAGCTTCTTTTTCACCTGAACTTTTTTTTAAAATCAAAAATAAAAAAATCATCACAAAACCCATGAAAGGCACAATCAAACGCTCGAATAATCCAAAAGAAAATGAAAATCTAAAAAACTTTTTAAAATGTGATGAAAAAACCATTAGCGAAAATGTAATGATAGTTGATTTATTACGCAATGATATTTCAAAACTCATCAAAAAGCATTCTTTAAAATGCGAACTTTTTAAGGTTAAAACTTATCCTACCTTACACCAACTTATTTCAAAAATAAGCGGAAAATTAAAGCAAAAAAATGGTTATTTTAAAATTTTCAAAGCCCTTTTTCCATGTGGATCTATCACAGGTGCACCCAAAATAGAAACCATCAAACTTATAGAAAATTTAGAGCAAAGAAAACGTAGAATTTATTGTGGAGCAATAGGTTTAATCCATAAAAACAAAGCAAAATTTAGCGTAGCTATACGCACTTTAGAGAAAAAAAGCAATGATGATTTTTTAAGATATGGTGTGGGAAGTGGGCTTGTGTGGGACTCACAAAAACAAGATGAATTTGAAGAATTAAAACTAAAAAGCAAAATTTTAGAACCTAACTTTTACTTGTTTGAAACAATGTATTATAAAAATCATTCTATTTTATTTTTCAAAGAACATTTACAAAGAATTTTAAACTCAGCTAAATTTTTTGGCTTTGATACTCAAAGATTAAAACATGATTTTAAAAATATACTAGAGAGTAAAGATAAAAAATTCCATTTTAAATCTTTACAAAATTTTAACAATTTTGTTTTCAATCATCATCATTTTTTTGCAAAAAGTAATTTTACTCAAAAAGGCTCAAAGGCTATTAAATTAAAACTTTTCAAAAATGGCCTCTATGAGTTTGATTTTAGCAATATACAAGAAAATTCAAGCAAAAAACTACTCATAAGTAAAGACATCATAAAAGTAAATCTTTTAACACACCATAAAACTTCTCTGCGTAGTTTATATGAAGCAAATTCTTATCTATGGAAAGAAAATATTTGCTATGACATAGTTTTTTTTGATGAAAAAGGCATACTTTGTGAGGGTTCAAGAAGTAATATTATTATAAATTTAAATGATGAGTATTTTACCCCTTATGCTAAAAACTGCCTCAATGGTATTTATAGACAAACACTCTTAAAACACAAGCTCATCAAAGAAAAAGATATCACTAAAGATGCGCTTTTAAATGCTAAAGAAATTTATGCTATTAATTCTTTAAGAGGCTTAAAAAGGGTGTTTTTGTGAGAGTTTTAATTATAGATAATTATGATTCTTTTACCTACACTATAGCCTTTTATTTAAAAGAATTAAATATTACTTATAAAATCATCAAAAACGATAAATTTAAAAACCCAAAAAAGCTTAAAAAATATGATTTTACCCATCTTTTAATCTCCCCTGGACCAAATTCTCCAAAAGAATCAAAGCTAAGCTTAAAAGCTATAAAATATTTTAAAAAAGATAAAAAAATACTTGGAATTTGTCTAGGACACCAATGTATAGCACATATTTTTGGTGGTAAAATTTCTAAACTTCCAAACCCAACCCATGGTAAGGTAAAAACTATAAAATTTAAACCAAACCCACTTTTTAAAAACCTTGAGCAAAATTTTAAAATTTGTTTATATCACTCTCTTTATGTCAGTCATATAGGCAAAAAATGTGAAATTTTAGCCCATAGTGAAGATAATATCATCATGGCTTTAAAACATAAAAAATACGATATTTACGGAATCCAGTTTCATCCTGAAGCCATACTAAGTCAAAATGGTAAAAAGCTACTTAAAAATTTTCTTGCTTTATAATTACTTTAAGTTATATTTTCTATAATAAAACAAAAAGTTTAAAAATGAAAATTTTATATTTACTTTTCTTGCCCTTATTTTTACTAGCTAATAATCTTAAAGAATTTATAGATTTAAGTTTAAACAATGAAAATTACTTACAAAAGCAACTCCAATTTTCAAAAAGTATTTTAGAACAAGAAAGTGTGCAAAATGCTTATTTGCCAAGTTTACATTTAGGTGTTTCTTATCTTGGCTCAAACAAAGATCGCTTTATCATAGAACCCCAAGAAAGTCTAATGAGCACCCTTTCGCTTAAATTTTTACTTTTTGATGGGGGTAATAGAGAAGCAAAAATCGCTAGTATGCAAAGTCTAAAACAACTTGCTCATCTTGAAAAAGAAAACATGGCAAATTATATGGCACTTAGCGCTAGTGTTTTGTATTTTAATTATCTTAGTTTAGAAAGTATTATAGCAAGTGATAAACAAAAAGAAATCACTCTGCAAAATCAACTCAAACGCTTAGAAAATTTTTACCAAGCTGGACTTGCTAGCCAAAGTGAGCTTGAGAGCATAAGAGCAAAATTTGAGTTAAGCTCTTATGAATTAGCTCAAAATGAATTAAAACTGTATGAATTAAAAAATGAAATTTATAATCTTAGTAAAACGCATTTTACGCCTTCTTTTCAAAATATTTTACAAGAACCAAGTGTAGAAAAAAACAAAAGCTATGAAATAGCCCTTATGCAAGAAAAATTAAATTTAGAAAATTTAAAAATAGACTCTGCCAGAGCTGAGTTGTTTCCAAAAATATTTTTACAAAATAGTTTTAGTTTTTATGATATGAACTACAATCCTAAATTACCACATGAGCTAAAATCAACAAGCGAAAGCTTTTTAAAAGAACATGGACAAAGCAATCGTTTTATTTTAACTTTTGAGTGGAAAATTTTTGATTTTGGTGCTAATCAAAAAGCTCTAGAAGCTCAAAAATATACAAGCAAAATTACTCAATTAGAGCTTGAAAAAACCAAAAGAAAAGTAAATATAGAACTAGATAATCTTTTACAAGAAATTGAAATTTCTAAAGTTAAAATAAAAGCATTAAATGCAAGTTTCAAAGCAGCTAATTTAGCTTTTGAGGCCATTGAGAAAAAATACACCGCAGGACTTTGCTCATATGTAGAATACCTAAATGCATTAGAATTAAAATACAAAAGTCAAAGTCAACTTGAACTAGCTAAAAATGAATATGAAATCACAAAAGCAAGGTATTATTTTACAGCTGGAATTGATATAAAAACAAAGGTTTTAGAATGAAATTAGTATTTTTAACTTTATTTTCTCTACTCACTTTAAAAGCTGAAGAAATTTATGCTAGCTTTGATGTGCTTGCACAAAATCAATCAAAATTATCCTTGCAAAGTGCTGGTATAGTTAAAGCAATTTATGTGAATGTTAATGATAAGGTAAAAAAAGATCAAGTTTTACTTAAACTTGAAGATTCCAGCGAGCAAATAGCCTTAAAATTAGCACAAAATGAATACAAACTTGCTACTCTTGCACTAGAACATGCTAAAAGTTCTTTAGAAAAATTTAAAAAGGTACAAGAAGTTATAGATAAGCAAAGTTATGAAAATGTTTTATTTGAGTTTCAAAAAGCACAAAGCTTGCAACAAAAAGCCTTTTTAAATATACAACATTACAAAGACTTAATCGATAAAAAAACCCTAAAAGCACCTTATGATGGGATTATTTCTAACAAATATATTGACATAGGCGATGGAGCTAGGGGAATTTCTCATGTTTTATTTGATTTTTTTTCTTATCCAAAAGTAAAATTGCTTTTAAGTTTTGATGAAAAATTTAAAGATAAGATAAAAATCGATGATATTTTTATTTATAAAATAGACTCAAATGAAAAAGAATATCAAGGTAAAATCACACTTATTTATCCAAGTATAGACATAAAAACACGAAAAATTTATGCAGAAGTTGAGGCCTTAAACTTTACTCCAGGTTCTTTTGGAGAAGGAAAAATCATCACCAAGGATTAATCTTGTATCGTTTTGCTATTAATAATCCTATTGCTGTTTTGATGTTTTTTATCGCTTTGGTGATTTTTGGTACTTTTTCTATTTTTAGTATGCCCATTAATCTTTATCCAAAAGTAGATATTCCTTTGATTAAAATTACCACAACCGCTAATGGAGATTTAAAATTCATAGAATCTAAAATAACCAAAGAAATAGAAAATGCAATTTCAGATGTACAAGGGATAAAAAATATCAATTCTACAAGTTATAATAATTTTTCTATTTCTGTTGTTGAATTTGAATTAGGCAAAAACTTAGAAGTAGCTGCAAATGATATTAGAGATAAACTTAATACTATTAATCTTCCAGCAAAGCCAACCTTAGAAAAAATATCCCCTGATGCAGGATCTGTTGTATCATTATTTTTAAGTTCTAAGGATCATTTAAAACTTATGCGTAAGATTGACAATGATATAAAACCATTTTTACAAAAAATTTCAGGAGTTGGAACGATCAATGATATAGCCTTTTTAAAACCACAAGTTCAAATCAAACTCTTGCCTAACGCTTTACAAAAATACCACATTAATGCACTTGATGTAGCTAAAATCATCCAAAGCCATAATTTTAAACAATATCTAGGTGAGTTTGAAAATTCAAAAGATAATTTCACCATCAAAGGATATTTTGAAGCACAAAATTTAAAAGAGTTAGAAAATATACGCATTTTTAGTGGAATATTTTTAAAAGATATAGCAAATATTAGCTATGGCTTAGAAGATCAAAAGCAGTTTGCATTACTTGATACAAAAGATGGGGTATTGCTTGAGCTTAATAAAATTTCTGGCTATAACTCCTTAAAAGTTATAGAAAATATCAAAAATTCCTTAAAAACACTACAAACAATAGCGGGCAATGAGGTAGAAATTAAAATAGTTTATGATAAAAGCCAAAATATCTTAAAACATATCAATCAAGTTATTTTTGATATGGTTTTTGGTGTGATTTTGACACTTTTAATAGTGTATGTATTTTTAAGAAATATCAGTGCGACTATTTTAGCTTTTATTGTTTTACCAACTTCAATTATTTCTAGTTTTTTTCTCATTAATCTTTTAGGTTATGATATTAATCGCTTAACCATCATAGCTCTTACTTTAAGTATAGGAATTTTTATAGATGATGCTATAGTCATCATTGAAAGTATAGCCAAAAAAGCAAAAACACTTCCTCCTTTACAAGCTTCATTTGAAGGGATCAAAGAAATAGGCTTTAGCGTCTTAAACATTAGTGCGGTTTTATTGTGTGTATTTATACCTATTGCTTATATGAATTCAGTTCCTGGTTTATTTTTTAATGTATTAGCTACTAGTGTTGCTTCTGGTGTGATTATAAGCTATCTTGTAAGTGTATTTTTAATACCTACCTTAAGTGCTAGATTTTTAAACACTAGCGAAAGCACATTTTATAAAAAAAGTGAATTTTTATTTATAAAACTTGACTTATTTTATGAAAAGCTACTTTATAAAGTTTTAGCTAATAAGATTAAATTTATCCTATCAACGCTTGTTATAATTATTTTATGTTTTTCTTTAGCTCCTAAAATAGGATTAGATTTTCTAACTATAGAAGAAGATAGTGAAATACAAGTTTTATTAGAAAGCAAAAACGACTTATCTTTAGAAGCTATGAAAGAAAAAAGTTTAAAAGTATATGAAAATATAAAGCAAGATCCAAGTGTTGCTTATGCATATTTACTTATAGGATATAATGACGCAAAGGAAATTAAAAAAGCAAAAATTTATGTAAAATTAAAACCTTTAAATGAAAGAAAATTCAGACAACCTAAGCTTATTAGCCTTTTTCAAGAAAAATTAAACTCCTATGAAGACTTAAAGATAAAAGTTTTAGAACTCCCTAAAATAGAAGGAGCAGGCATTGAAGATCCGGTTCAAATTCAAATTTTAGGTGATGATTTAAAGCTAATAAAAGAAGCTATTAATAGAATGAAAGAAGTGTTTTTAAAACATGAAGGCTTTATTGCTATAGATGATAATGAAGGGGATTTAAAAGAAGAGATTGCTATTAATATCAATAGAGAAAAAGCTGCTAAACTTGGTATTAACCCTCAAGAACTTGCTTATGTCTTGGCTTATTCCTTTGGAAATTTAAGCGTTGGAAATATGGATTATAAAAATTTTAAAGATGAAATTATCCTTAGCTTTGATGAAGCTTTTAAACAAAATCCAACTAGTTTAGAGCTAATAGAACTTAAAAATCATAACAATAAAAGTATAAAACTTGCTAGTATTGCTAGCTTTTCTTATAAAAAAGATCTTTCTTTAATTAACAGACACAATAAAACTACTAGTATAAAACTCACTTCAAGCATAGAAAACATTTCTTTAGGTGAAGTAAGAAAAATTTTTGAGTCCAATTTAGCTTATATTTTAGGAAAAAATAACCTATCTTTTGCTTATTCTGGTTTTTTGGACTTTTTAGATGATACCATTAGTGGGTTTTTATTTTCTATATCTTTAGGGATGATTTTGATTTATTTAATCCTTGCTTCTTTGTATTCAAGTTTAATACTTCCTTTAATCATCATGATAAGCATGCCTTTGGCTTTTGGTGGAGCTTGCTTTGGAATTTTTATCACAGGAAATCACTTTTCTTTATTTGTGCTTGTAGCTATTATTTTGCTTTTTGGAATGGTAGGAAAAAATGCTATATTATTAGTAGATGTAGCTAATAAAAAATGCGATGAAGGTATGGAAGTAGAAAAAGCACTAATTTATGCAGGAAAAAGTCGTTTAAGAGCTATTTTAATGACAACTTTTGCGATGATTTTTTCCATGCTTCCACTAGCACTTTCAAGGGGTTCTGGTTTTGAAGGAAATTCTCCTATGGCCATTGCTATTATATTTGGTCTTATTAGCTCAACCTTACTAACACTTTTAGTAGTGCCAGCTTTATTTAAATTTGCTCATAATTTAGATGTGAAAATTAAAAAAATCTACCAAAGAGAGAAAATTTAATTACTTTTTGAAAATCTCATTTACTTTAAACTTAAATTTATGGGGGGGGGGAGGTATAATTGCTTTTTTTCAATTTAAACTTATGAAACTTTCTTATTGCACAAGTAAAGTTTTAATGGGAGTTGGTATTAGTGCTTTATTAAGCAATGCTGCTTTAGCTCAAGAAATTACCATAACAGATGACACTATAAAAAATTATTTTGAAACTAGTGATGGTAGAAATTTCAACTTAAAAACAGATTATACTAATGGTGATTTGACTCTAAATCTTTCCTATACAGACCTAGCTAACGATGAATTTAAAGATCTCTCAAGAGTAAATATTAACTTGGGTTCCAACAACCTTACTTTTAAAAATACTTCTGAAGGCGCTAGTTATGTAACAAACTATACCATTGATGCTAAAAAAACTGAGGCAACAGATGTGATATTTCAAAGCTTAGATGGAAAATCCATCGTAAATGGAGATTTTAATATAAAAGGTTCATCTAATCCTACAGATGGTGTTTTAGATGATATAAAATCTTCAGCTATTTTAATCGCTGATGGGCATGGCCTACAAGGTTCTCTTGAAGTAAATGGAAATTTTACAGCAGATAAATCTACTCTATTTACCATAGGTGGCAATAAAAGTCAAAACCACATACAAATAAACGGTAAAGCAAATATCACAAATTCAAACTTTTCCATAGGAACAACAAGCTTTGGTGATTTGGCTTTAAACAACTATGTTTTCATGAGTGCAAGCGAAGGGTTTAATGAAGATATAACAAGCTCAAATAAAGCTAGTGCAAACATAAGTAAAAATTTTGAAAACATTGTAGGTATGAGTAGCAAAGATTTAGGACTTGATTATGAAATTGTAAGAGCTATAGATGTAAAAGATTTTGTTGATTATGAACTTTCTACAAAAGATAATAAGCTTTTAATTAGCGGTGACGCAAATGAAAATGTACTTAATAATAAGAAAGTCTTAGAAAGTGATAAAAAATACCTAGAATTAATTAAAACTGATTTAGAAGATGCCAAAGATGATGAAGGTGCTAATATAGAAAAAATTGATGAAGCCATTGTAAAAATTGATGAGCAAATAAAACAAATTCAAGATATGATTAGCAATGCTGAAAGTGGAATAATCTCTAATGATGATTATGTAAAAAACGATTCTAGCGTTTCAACTTCCAACAAAGACTTTGTTTCTAAAATTTTAGATGGACTTACACTCGGTAAAGATTTAAATGCAATAGGTAGTATTAAATTTGATAAAGTCGGGGAACAAGTAGCAAATGATATAAAAGATTCAGCTAAATCTATCTCAAATGTAAATCAAGCCTCATCAGGTATAAACTCGACTATCAATGTATCAAATGATGTATCTATAGGTTCTCGTGTAGCTATGTTAAATAATCCTTATGGAAATTACGCTACAAAATTATCTCAAATAAGATTTGCTACTAATGATTATAGAGGAAATTATGTTGATAATTATAATAACAGCATTTGGGGTAATGTAATAGGTGGTGCAAACATCATAGATGGAGATAGTGGTGCTTTATATGGAGCTACTATAGGTATGGATAGAAAAATTAACGATGATGTTATTATTGGTGCTTATTTTACTTATGCAAACGCTGAAATAAAAGATAATCTTTTAACCCAAAAAATCAGATAATTTCCAATTTGGTGCTTATTCTAATATCTATATAAGTCCAAAAGTTGAAGTTAATGTTAGGGCTTATGCTCAAATTTCTCCAACAGATCAAGATATTATAAATAGAGGATTTAACACTACAAATGGTGCTGACTTTAATAGAAAATTCCTTGGTTTGAGTGCTAACATGGGATATGTTTTTGATTTTAGCGATAATACTTTATTTATCAAACCTTTTGCTGGAGCAAACTACTACTATGCACATACTCCAAGCTATAAAGAAAACGGCATAGCAGGAAAAGATGTCAATAGCGCTAGCAATAATTCTATCTCATTAGAACTTGGCGCTGAACTTAGAAAATATATGAGTGAAGAATCATATTTATTTATCACCCCAAAAATAGAACAATATGTAATGAATAATGGAGATGATTTTGTAGCAAGTTTAAATGGTGTAGCATTACCTAGCGTAAAAAGTGATGATAAGAAAAAAACCTATGGATAAATCATTATAGGTGGTAATGTAGATATTAACAAGCAATTTAGCTTAAATGCAGGTGTTGGAGCTAAACAAATACTAGCTGGTAAAACAGATGGTAAAAATGAAACTTATGTAAGTGGTCAAGTAGGTTTTAAATATAAATTCTAAAAATCTTTCGAGAAACTCCTTAAATGCTAGAGCAAAAACTCTAGCATTTTAAAAACTCTCATATTCTTTAGCTATAAAAACTTCATCATCTTTTATGATTAATGGGCGTTTTATAAGCGTTGGACTTTGTAAAATCATCGCTTTAATTTCATCTTGGCTTAAATTTTGAAGTTTTTCTTTATTTAACCCTAATTTTCTAGCACTCATGCCCGCTGTATTTACAAGCTCTAAAACACTTCTTTTACTAAGCCAAAAATCTAAAGTTTCTTCATCTAGTTTTTTAATGTCTAAAAATTCAAATTCAATTTGCTCAGAATTTAAATAATCCATAGCTTTTTTCACACTATTGCAATTTTTAATACCATAAAATTTTAACATTTTCTTGCCTTTTTAACTAAGTCTGCTATGATAAATGCTAATTCTAATGCTTGATCAGCATTTAATCTTGGATCACATTGTGTTTCATAACGTTTAGAAAGTTCTTCTTGAGTGATATTTAAAGAGCCTCCCACGCATTCGGTTACATTTTGCCCTGTCATTTCTAAATGCACCCCACCAGGATACACTCCCTCGCTCATAGCTATTTCAAAAAACGCACGCACTTCTTGGATGATTTTATCAAATTCTCTTGTTTTAAAATTACCCGATTTAACTGTATTTGCATGCATAGGATCTATGCTATAAAGTATATTAAATCCTTCTTGTTTTAACTCTTTAAATAATTTTGGTAAGGCTTTTTCTATCTTATTGCATCCCATACGGATGATGAAATTTAATCTTCCTGCTTCATTATGCGGATTTAAAATACCTACTAGCTTTTTTATCTCATCTAAATCATAATTAGCACTAAGTTTAACACCAAGTGGATTTTTTACTCCACTTAAAAAATGTACATGTGCTTCATCTACTTTTCTAGTACGCTCACCTATCCAAAGCATATGTGCTGAACAATCATAAATTTCCCCACTTAAACTATCTACCCTAGTTAAAGCTTCCTCATAAGGCAAAAGCAAGGCTTCATGAGAAGTATAAAAGGCTGTTTGAGAAAGATTTGGAGTATCAGTAATGCCACAAGCTTGCATAAAGGCTAAGGCTTGAGTGATTTTTTCACTAAGTTCATCATATTTTTTCCCAAGCTCTGCTTTTTTTAAAAAACCCAAATTCCACTTATGTACTACTCTTAAATCCGCTAAACCGCCTCTTGAAAAAGCTCTTAATAAATTTAAAGTTGTAGCACTTTGATAATATGCTTCTAACATTCTTTTAGGATCAGCTATTCTTGATTTTTCATTAAATTCAAAACCATTAATAATATCCCCACGATAACTTGGAAGCTTTACCCTATCAACCTCTTCAAAATCACTACTTCTTGGCTTTGCAAATTGCCCTGCAACGCGCCCTACTTTAACTATAGGGCAAGATCCTGCAAAAGTAAGCACTATAGCCATTTGAAGCATAACTTTGAACATATCTCTTATATTATCAGCACCAAAATTTACAAAACTCTCCGCACAATCTCCTCCTTGGAGTAAAAATGCTTGAGAATTTACAACCTTAGCAAGGGATTTTTTTAATTTATCCACCTCGCCTGCAAAAACAAGCGGTGGTAGTTTTTCTAATTTTTTAACAACATTTTGTAATTCATTTTCATCAGGATATTGTGGTTGTTGCTGAATTTTATAATTTTTCCAAGAATCTTTAGTCCATTTCATAGCTTAACTTCCTAATTTTAGTAAGCTAAAATTATACAAAATGAGGCTTAAATTAAAATTTTAAAACACCTTCAACACGTTCAAGACTATCTTGCTTATACAAAGTTAAGCGCACTATAGAATCTTCTAGCGCTAAAAGATTATGGATCTCATGAGTTTTTAAACTTATACTATCTAGCGTTTTAAGTAGAATTTTTTGATTTAAAACTCCAAAGTCAATGGAGCCTTTTAATACTTGTATGGTAATATCAAAAGGCGCTTTATGATCTTTCATAAAGCTATCTTTTGACATAGTTATGCAGATTTCTTTAGCATAAGCATTTTCTATTTTATTAGATATATTTATGCCATTTTGAATTTCTTGTTCCCAAGAAATTGCTTCATATATTTGAGTTCTAAATTTCACTTTTATTTTTTAAGTTCTTTAATACGAGCAGCCTTACCTCTTCTATCTCTTAGGTAGAATAATCTAGCACGGCGCACACGACCTCTTCTTAATACTGTAATACTTTCTAAACTTTCACTATAAATAGGGAAAATTCTTTCAACACCTACATTATTAGCACCTATTTTGCGCACAATGAAAGTTTCATCTACACCATTTCCTCTACGTGCTATACAAATACCTTCAAAATTTTGAATTCTTGTTTTATCGCCTTCTTTAATGCGAATAGCAAGTCTTAAAGTATCTCCAGCACGAAATTCTGGAACATTTTTACCTTCAATTTGTTTTTGCTCAAATTGCTCAATGTATTTATTTTTCATAACGATATTCCTTAAAATTTGCGTTCATGCTTTTGATACAAATCAGGACGAAAATATTTCGTTTTGCAAGACGCCAAAGTAGTTTTTAAAGCTGTGATTTTAGCGTGATTTCCCTTTAAAAACTCTGAAGGCACATAAAATTTTTTATTTTCCTTTTCAAAAATAAAGGGTTTAGAAAACGATGGGGCTTCTAATAAGTCATTTTCAAAACTTTCTTCACTTAAACTTTCACTATTTCCAAGAACATCTTGAATATTTCTGCTAATAGCATCACACATAACTAAAGACGCTAACTCTCCACCTGTAAGTATAAAATCACCTATAGAAAACACCTCATTAGCAAATTCTTCCACAATACGCTCATCCAAACCCTCATATCTACTGCTTACAAAGCAAATATGATCTTTCTTGCTTAATCTTTTAGCATCAGTTTGTTTAAAAGTCTTAGCACAAGGTAAAAGAAAAACAAAATGAACATTTTTATCTTGCTTTTTAATATGCATTAAGCAATCATACAAAGGCTGAACTTGTAGCAAAAGCCCTGCGCCTCCTCCTATTTTATAATCATCTACTTTAAAGTGCTTGTTTGTGGTAAAATTTCTAGGATTAACAAAAGCAAATTCTAATATCCCTTTTTCTTTTGCTCTTGCTAAAATAGAAGTTTGAAAATAAGGTTCAATAAATTCTGGGAATAAACTTACAAAAGTATATTTCATGAATTTTCTAAAATATCCAAAGCAGATTGTGTGAATATCTTTTTATTTTCTACATCAACTTTTTGAATATATTTATCAACATAAGGAATATAAAAGTTTTTAACCTTTGTCTGCAGTTTTTCATCACATTTTATACAAAATAAATACCCTACTCCATTTTCTAAAATGTCTTCAACTACACCTAATTTTTGCTCATTTTCAAAAACATCACATCCAATTATATCAAAATAAAAATACTCATCTTTTTTTAATTTACAAGTTTCTTTTGTAGCTTCAATAGTTTGAAAAAGAGTAATATTAGTTAAGGTTTTGGCAGTCTCAACACTCTCAAAGCCTTCAAACAAAACTAAAGATCTAGTTTTATCAAAAGCCTTTATGGTGTAAATTTTTTGATTAATATCAAAAAATTTAACACCTATTTTAAACTGCTCATAAAAATCACTAAGATTATGTAATTTTACATAACCTTTTAAACCAACACTTTTCCCAAGTTTAGCAACTTGGATCAAATCATTCTTCAATGGCTTTTACCGTTATACGATATGAAGTTGCATCTTTAACTTTGTAAGCCATAATGACTGTTTTTATTGCGTTGATTAATTTTCCATTTTTTCCGATCAACTTACCAGTATCAGATGGATCAACATAAATGATAATTTCAGCAAAATTATTTTCTAAATTTTGTCTTTGTATATCAACTTTTTCAGGAAAATCAACAATTAATTTTGCATATTCTCTTAAAAAATTTTCAACCATTTTTATTTGCTTGTAATAGCTGCTACTCTATCGCTTAATTTAGCACCTACGCTTTTCCAATAAGCTAAACGCTCAGCATCAAATTTTACCACTTCAGGTTCAACCATAGGATTGTAATATCCAATGCTTTCTATCCAGCTACCATCACGTCTTTTTCTACTATCAGTTACAACTATACGATAAAATGGTCTTTTTTTACGTCCCATTTTTGTAAGTCTGATTACTGTCATTTTAATACTCCTAAAAAAATTAAAATTTTGTTATAGATATTTTAACTCATATATCCATAAAAAAGCTTTAATTATTGCGGTCTTTTAGCTTGCTGTAACATATTCATAAAGTTTTCCATTCCTTTTTTGTTTGAAAATTTCTTTGCCAACTTAGCTGCATTGCTAAATTGTTTTAAAAAGCGATTTACTTCCATTTGAGATAAACCAGCACCCTCTGCAATACGACGCTTTCTTGCGTTGTTTAACAAATCAGGATTTTCTCTTTCTTTTGGTGTCATTGATGAAATCATTGCCTTAATATGAATAATTTCTTTAGATTTATCCAAATCAATATCTTTAATATTTGCTGCCATAGATGATAAACCAGGTATCATACCAATGATTGATTTCATACTACCAAGTTTTTTAACACTTTCCATTTGATTTAAAAAGTCATTAAAATTAAATTCACCTTTTTTAATTTTCTTATTAAGTTTTTTTGCTTCTTTTTCATCAATAATGGCTGCAGTTTTTTCAGCCAAAGTCGCTAAATCACCCTCACCCATGATACGATTAACAATTCTATCAGGGATAAATACTTCTAAATCAGCTACTTTCTCACCAACACCAATAAATCTTAAAGGCACACCAATTTGTTTTGCTATACCTAGCGCAACACCACCTTTAGTATCTGCATCAAATTTACTTAAAATAAACCCAGTGATTTCTAAAGCTTCATTAAAGCTACTTGCTGTTTTAACTCCATCTTGACCACTCATAGCATCAGCTACATAAAATACTTCATCAGGATTTAAAATAGCTTTTACATCTTTAAGCTCATTCATCAAAGCCGTATCAATTGCTAAACGGCCGGCAGTATCTACAAGCAAAACATCATACATAGAATTTTTTGCTTTTTCTAAAGCTTGTTTAGCTACATTTAAAGGATTACTTTCATTTTCTATAAAAAATAAATCAAGCTCATTAGCTTGAGTGAGTTGTCTTAGCTGTTCTACTGCAGCTAATCTTTGCAAATCACATGCAGCAATTAGTACTTTTTTATTTCTTAGTTTTAAGTAATTAGCAATTTTTACCGTAGTGGTAGTTTTACCACCACCTTGTAAACCACACATCAAAACAACCGTAGGCGGCTTACTAGCAAATACAAAACCTTGATTTTTACCTTTAACACTAAGAATTTCTTCTAAATTTTTCTTAATTGAGTCTAAAAATTGTTTTTGACCTATACCATTAATTTTTACATCATTTTCTACCAAAGTAAGTAATTCTTTAGTAACTTTATGATGTACATCTGCTTTTAAAAGGGCTTTTTTTAAAGTATCAAGAGCATTTTTTAAAGCTTTTTCATCATCAACAAAACGAAGTTTATTAACTGCGGATTTAAATGACTCACTAACTATTTCAAACACTTTATTTTCCCTTTTATTAAAATTTTAAAAAGCTAAATTATAAACCCTTTTAGCTTTAAACGCCTTTAAAAATTTAAATTTTTTATTTCAAAACCATAAGCATTGAAGCTCTCATCAAGTAAGGCTTTAAATTGATAATCAAAAATATGCGTTTCATATGAATGCAAATACATTCTAGAAGAGCTAATTTTTGCATATTTTTCATCACCTATAATACCATGTTTTATATGATTTAAATGCACTCTAATTTGATGTGTTCTACCTGTTTTAATGACTGCTTTTATTAAGGTTTTTTTAGCATTTACCATTAAAGGTATAACCTGACTATGAGCTTCTAAGCCAAATTTATCGATTTTACTAAAGGCTCCAAATTTATTTTTTATAGTAGTTATTTTTTCACAAATTTCAAGTTCTTCAGCAATCACTCCATCAACAATAGCTAAATAACTTTTATAAACATTTTGTTTTTTGTATTCTTGAATGCATTTTAGTCTAAATTCCTCATCTTTACTTAAAAGTAAAACTCCACTTGTTTCCTTATCAAGTCTATTGATTAATTTAGCATTATAAATACCTTCTAAATTCTCACTAATCTCACCATAAGGCTTATTTAAAGCTATGATTTTATCATCTTCAAAAAGTATTTTTGCTTTTTTTATTTTTTGCACAACAAATCTTGTTTTAGAACTCATTAAAGCCCTAGCTATAACAACCTTTTTACCCATAGCAAAAACACAGCCTTTGTCAATCAAATCCTTTGCTGCGTTATTAGAAATTTTTTCTTGCATTGCAAGCAATTTATAAGCTTTTTCTTGCATCTAAACCTTCTTTTATGCTTAATATAATTTCATTTAAATCACTTTGTTCTTTAAGTTGTGCTTGTGGTAATTTTTGCTTTAAAAAATTATTTATATCTTTTACACTCTCGCAAATATATAAACCATCAACTTCTTGATATAAACTTTCTTGATTAAAAAAATATCTCCCTGAGATAATAACATTATTCCATCTAGCTGCTTCTATGGGATTATGTCCACCTATATTATTTATGAAAGAGCCACATAAAAAAACCACATCACTAATCTTATAAAAACTTTCTAGTTCACCCAAAGTATCTAACAATAAACATTTGGTATTAAAAAAATTTGCAAAATTATTTTCGCTTAAAGTAAAGTCTGAAAATTTTTGCATATTATAGTGGTTTTTTTGACAAAAATCTTTTAAAATTCCCTCAACCTCGCCAAAACGCTCTGGATGTCTTGGGGCGATAATCAATTTATCGTTTTCTTCTAAATTAATTTCATTAAGTAATAATCGTTCTTCATTTTCATGTGTACTAGCAAATATAATAATCCTAGCTTTGGGCTTGGAATAGTTTTTCACTTGTTCTTGTTTTATATTAGCTTTGATATTTTTATATGCTATAACATTTTTAGCGCCCAAGCATTCTAATCTTTCTTTGTCTTTTTGACTTTGTGCAAATACAACATCAATATATTTAAAAATCAAACGATAAAAAAAGCTAAAACGCTTATAGTTTTTTAAAGATCTATCGCTAATTCTAGCATTTAATAAAATAACTTTTGCATTATAAAATTTAGCCATAAACACAAGCATAAGCCAAAGCTCTGCTTCAAAAATAACCAAAACTTTACAAGGTCTCATCCAAAAAGGTACAAAAATCTCAAAAGGGAAAAAATTTACTTTTTTAGAATATTTTAAAGCTTCACTAAAACCAGTTTGAGTTATGGTTGAAATTTTACAAGCTGGAAAAAGTTTTATTAAAGGAATAAGGCTTTTAATTTCACCAAAAGAACAAGCATGAAAATACACGTCACCTTGTTTTTGCCTTAAATTTTTGTAAAGAAAGAATCTTGATTTTAATGATATTTTATACTTTTCCTTACAAAAACTTAAAATCAATAAAAAAGGAGCTGCAATTATATATATAATCACAGCAAAAATATAATAAAAAAAAATCAATTTTGATTTTCTTCTTTTTCTTTGTATAAAATTCTTCCACAATGTAGGCAAGTTATGATTTCATCACCTTTTAAAACAGCCAAGTAAGTTTTATCATAAATTCTCATAAAACAGCCATAACAAGCATGTTTTTTTACAGGAACTACTGCAGTATTTCCTGCCCATTTTCTAATTTTTTCATAAAAAGTTAAAACTTTTTGATTTATTTCACCTACTAATTTTACCTTTTTATCATAAATTTGCAATCTTTCTTTTTCAATATCCACTAAAACAGTTTTAGTTTGAGCATCGATTTGATCCACTTCATTTTCAAGTTCACTTCTTTTAGCTTGCAATTCTTGTATAAACTTTTCTTTATTTTCTAAAATTTTATCCAATCTTTCAATTTCTTCATTTGCTGCATCAAGTTGTTCTTTGGCTATATCCTCTTCAATTTTTAAAGCATTTGCTTCTTTTTCAGTTTTTACCGCTGCACTTTTTTTGGCTATTTCTTTTATTTTTACACCAAATTCTGCAATATGATTGTTGTTTTGAATTTTTTGATTTTCTATATCTTTAATATCTTTCTCAAAACCTGCAATTTCTTCTTCTGTTTTATCAAGTAAATTGCGTTTTTCTTTTAAATCTTTTGTAGCATCTTCTACTTTATTTGCAAAACCATCAAGTTCTTTATCAATTTGCGATAAAGCTATAAGTTGTTCTAAATATTTACTCATTGAAATTTTCCTTAAAAATATTGAAATGGATTTTTTGAAACTGATATTATAACTTCTAAATGAAATTTTTGCAAATCTTTTGCTAAAATTTTACCAAAACAAGATTCGCTTTCATAATGTCCTATATCAATCAAACTAAGTTTATTATGATAACTTTCCAAAGCTTGATGATATTTAAAATCTCCACTTAAAAAGCAATCTGCCTTAATACTAGAAATTAAATCTCCTCCACTGCCTGTGCATATTGCTAAAGTTTTAATTTTCTCATTACCTGCATTTACAACTCTTATACAATCAAGCTTTAAACTTTTTTTTACATGATTAATTAAATCACTAAATTTAAAATCAACATCACAATAAATTAAAAACTCATTTTGTTCTTTAATCTTAAAACCTAAAATTTCACGAGCGAAATAAGCATTTAAATGACTTAAGTCAAAATTCGTATGCATAGCAATTAAAGCTATGTTTTTTTGTATCATTTTAGTAAGAATATTTTGCGGATAAAACACCCCGCTTAAGTTTTTTAAACCTTTAAAAATCAAAGGATGATGAACTATAAAAAGTGAATTTTCACGTGCATTTTCAATTAAATGCATATCCACATCAAGAGCAAGATAAATTTGATTTATTTCTTGATCTAAAGTTCCAAGTAATAGGCCACTATTATCCCATGAACTTTGCGTACTAAATGGGCTAATAGTATCCAAATAATCATAAATTTCTTTAATTTTCATCTAAACTTTCTTTATACACCAAAGCACAATTTTTAGATAATTCTCTAATTTTAAGCATAAAGTCTTGTCTTTGAGTTACTGAAATAGCTCCTCTTGCATCAAGCAAATTAAAAGTGTGCGCTGCTAACATACAATAATCATATGCAGGTAAAGCAAGCTTTGCTTCTAATGCATTCTTACATTCATTATAGGCATTTTCAAATTGCACATTTAAAGTTTTAACATCACTTACTTCAAAATTATATTTACTAAATTCAAACTCACCTTGCTTATGAACATCTTTATAGGTAATTTTTTCACCGTTAAATTCATTCCAAACTATGTCATATACATTATCTACATCTTGCAAATACATTGCAAGTCTTTCTAAACCATAAGTAATTTCAGCACTTACTAAATCTACGCTTATACCGCCAACTTGTTGAAAATAAGTAAATTGTGTCACTTCCATGCCATCAAGCCAAACTTCCCAACCCAGACCCCAAGCACCTAAACTTGGACTCTCCCAGTTATCCTCAACAAAACGAATATCATGTGATTTTAAATCAAAACCTAAATTTTCTAAACTTTTTAAATATAATTCTTGGATGTTATCAGGGCTTGGTTTAATCAAAACTTGAAATTGATAATAAGCACCTAACCTATTAGGATTTTCACCATATCTTCCATCAGTTGGTCTTCTACTTGGTGCTACATAAGCAGCTGCCCAAGGTTTTTTACCCAAACTTCTTAAAAAAGTTGCAGGATGAAAAGTCCCTGCACCTGCTGGAAAATCATAAGGTTGCATAATAGCACAACCTTGTTTTTGCCAAAATTCTTGTAAGTTTAATATCATTTGAGAAAAAGTCATTTTTCTTCCTTTATTTCTTCTGGCTTTTCAGGTGAATTTGCATATAACTCTACTGTTTTATTCCACATCATTTTGTATTTTCTTTTTAGAAATTCCACTTCATTGCGCGCATATTTGAGTTGCTCGTTAAGATTTTCTATGGTTTTTCTATCTTCATCATAAAGTTCTTGCATAGAATAAAGAGCATCTTTTAAAAATTTATTCTCACCCTTTAAAGCTTCTAAGGTCTCATCTTTAGCATCAAGAACTTTTTCGTGTAAGTTTAAAATAGTTCCTATGGTTTTTTCTACAAAACTTTCTCCTGCTAAAGTCATAGAATTTACCATAGCAGGTTGCTTTGAGCTTGTTGGAACCACACTAAATGTTCCTTGATTAGCTTCAATATAAATTTCACCCTCTTCTTCTTTGAAATTTAAAGCACCATTTGCCATCATTCCTTTTACAACATCTTCAGATAAATGCACTAATTGACAAAATTCTTTTAACTTCAAGTAAGTTTGCATAAATACTCCTTAAAGAAAAACTTCAATTGTATTAGAATCTTGAATTAATTTTTCTTGTTGTTTTTTTCTATCTTCTAATAATTTTTGTGCTAAAGATTCATCCTCTATAGCTAAAATTTGTACAGCTAAATAAGCTGCATTAATAGCCCCTGCTTTACCTATAGCCAAAGTTGCTACAGGAATCCCACTTGGCATTTGCACAGTAGAAAATAAAGAGTCCATACTTGCTAAATTACTTCCTGGCATAGGTATGCCTAAAACAGGTTTTGTTGTATGTGCTGCAACAGCTCCTGCTAAATGTGCTGCCATACCTGCTGCGGCGATAAATACTTTAGCACCTTTTTCTTCTGCGTTTTTAATGTATTCTTGGGTTCTTTGAGGACTTCTGTGTGCTGAAGTGATTAAAATTTCATATTTAACATCAAATTTTTCCAAAATTCCTAAAGCTTCTTTCACTACATCATAATCACTCTTACTTCCCATTAATATAGAAACAAATTTCACTCAACACTCCTTCTTAAAAAGCTAAATTCTGGAAGCTTAAACGGTAAAGTAATTTCATTTTCATTACCACTATGAATTTCACTAAATTCTTTATTATTTTTGGCCAATAATTGCTTAAAAACTATAAATTTCTTACCATCATTTTCATAGATTAAACCTAGTTTATTTTCTCCTAATTCTATATTAGAATTAACCGGAGCTAAAATTTCATATTCTTTGTTTAATTCTATCTTGCCTTTACATTTAAAAAACTCACCATCTTCACTAATAGCATGCACTTGATGAGTTCCTTCTTCTATGCTTGTATTGTGATTAATAGAATCGGTTTTTTCATAAGCTCTTGAGACTAAATATCCATCCGTAAAACCTCTGTGTTTTAAAGTATGGATTTCTTTTTCATATTTAGCAGCATCAAAAGTGTCTTCCAATACATCTTGCACTGCCATTTTATATGTTCTTGTAGTTAAAGCTACATAATACTCACTTTTTGTTCTTCCTTCTATTTTAAAAGCATGAATACAATTTTCTTGCATGATCTTTTGAATATATGAGCTTAAATTTAAATCTTTAGAATTAAATACATGTGTGCCATTTTCATCTTCTTCTAATCTAAAAAGTGTATTTGTCTCTGGATTTTTCGCATAAAGCTCATAATTAAATCTACAATCATTTGCGCAAGAACCACGATTGCTCATGCGTCCACTTTGTACTGAGCTTATTAAACATCTACCAGAATATGCAAAGCACATAGAGCCATGCACAAAACTTTCAAGCTCGATATCACAATTGTTTTTCAAATCTTTTGCATCTTTTAAGCCAAGCTCTCTTGCTATAACAACACGCTTAGCTCCTATGTCTTTATAGACTTGAGCGTCTAAATAGTTTAAAATATTAGCTTGAGTGGATACATGAAGATTGATTTCAGGTGCAAGTTCTTTAACTAAACGCATAGCACCTACAGAAGCTACTATAAAAGCATCAGGTTTCATTTCTTTTAATTTTAAAATATGCCTTTTTAAACCCTCAATTTGTGAACTAAAATGAAAACCATTAATGGTTACATAAATTTTTTTTCCTCTTGTATGAATATAATCAATAGCCTCTTTAAAAGTTTCATAATTGAAATCTCTAGCAGTTCTTGCTCTTAATGAAAAATTACTCACTCCCGCATAAACAGCATCAGCTCCATAAGCTAATGCTATTTTTAATTTTGTAAAATTTCCCGCAGGAGCTACTATTTCAGGAATAATCATTTTTTGCCTAAACTTGCGATTAATGCCTCAATATCATCATTGCTTACAACATCTGTAGTTGTATCACCTTGGATATGCACAGCCGATCCTACGCGTTTTTCATCATCAATTTTACCTTCAAATAAACTACTCATATATCTACTTAAAGCTCTCATAACATTAATAACACGTTCGATTTTTTGACGATGAATATCTTGATATTGCATAGCATCCATTGCCATCATAACTTCATCTTGTCCAGTTTGCAAACAACCTGTAATCTCATCTATAATATTTTTAGCATTATTGTTAGTTTCTATGGCTTCTTTAAAGCTTACAACATTAGGAAATTTTGCATTTAGCTTTTCAAAAATTTCTATATTTTTATTCAGAGCATCACTAATTACACAAAGCTCATTTTCTGAATTTGCAAAGAAATCATTAATAATTTCTAACTTTTCCATCATTTCAGTAGCTTTGATTTCACTATCTCTTGTAACATCATCAAGCTGATGCACAACTTTATGTTCTTTGCTAGGTGGTGGTGGTGGCCATGCCATATCTGCTCTTACTTTATAATCACCATTAATCATTGCATCAACAATTTGTTTATTTTTTTCCTCATCTTCATACTCTGTTTCAGGCTTTGTTTCTGTTTCTTCTACAGAATCAAGATCTAAATCTTCAGTGCTATTCATTAAAGCATCTAATTCTTCTTGAGTCATTTTTACACCTTTTTAATATAAAAAACTAATGTGAAATTATATTACAAAAAAATATAAACCAATATTAATTTTGTTAATTAATTATATAAATTAATATTTTTTATATTTGACTATAAAAAAAATATTAATTTAAACTTAATTTAATAAAAATATACTACAATCTTAAAAAATAAATTAATACCTATTAAAAAAGGAGAGAAAATGGGTAAGTTTGTAAATAACATTGGTGAGCTTTTTAGTTATTGTCAAGAACATGAGGTTTTATTTGTTGATTTTAGATTTACTGATATGATAGGTACTTGGCACCATATTACTTACAATATAAAAGCAATTGATGATAAAACTTTTGAAAATGGAATTCCTTTTGATGCAAGCTCTTTACACGGTTGGCAACCTATAGAAAAATCGGATATGATTTTAAAACCTGATGTAGAAAGTGCATTCTTAGATCCATTTACAGCAGATCCTACTATCATAGTAATTTGTGATGTATATGATATTTATAAAGATCAAATGTATGAAAAATGTCCAAGAAGTATTGCCAAAAAAGCAATGCAACACTTAAGTACAAGCAATATTGCCGATACAGCTTATTTTGGTCCTGAAAATGAATTTTTTATTTTTGATAATGTAAAAATAGTTGATTCTTCTCATTGTGCAAAATATGAAGTAGATACTGAAGAAGGTGAATGGAATGATAATAAAGATTTCACAGATAGTTACAATAGTGGACATCGCCCAAGAAATAAAGGCGGATATTTTCCTGTAAGTCCTATTGATTCTAGTGTAGATATTAGAGCTGAAATGGTGCAAGTTTTAGAAAGAGTGGGTTTAAAAACTTTCGTACATCACCATGAAGTAGCACAAGGACAAGCTGAGATTGGTGTAGAATTTGGAAATTTAGTTGAAGCTGCTGATAATGTACAAATTTACAAATATGTAGTAAAAATGGTAGCACATTTAAATGGAAAAACAGCAACCTTTATGCCAAAACCACTATATGGAGATAATGGAAATGGTATGCATGTACATATGAGCCTTTGGAAAGATGGAGTAAATTTATTTTATGATAAAGAAGGCTATGGAAAATTAAGCGAATGTGCGATTAATTACATCGGTGGAATTTTAGCTAATGCAAGAAGTGTTGCAGCATTTACTAATCCTAGTTCAAACTCTTATAAAAGAATAGTTCCAGGTTTTGAAGCACCTTGTATATTAACTTATTCTTGCCAAAATCGCTCTGCAAGTTGTCGCGTGCCTTATGGTATTAACGAAAAAAGCGCAAGAGTAGAAATCAGATTTCCTGATAGCACTTCTAATCCTTACCTAGCTTTTGCAAGCTTGCTTATGGCAGGACTTGATGGTATTAAAAATAAAACCATACCGGTTGGCCCTATGGATGAAAATTTATTTGCACTAACCCTAGATGAGATTAGAGAAAAAGGTATAGAACAATTACCTCACACTTTAAGAGGATCTTTAGAAGCACTCATTAGAAAAAATGCTTTCTTAAAACCTGTTATGAGTGATGTGTTTATCGATGATTATCAACATATGAAATTTGAAACCCAAGTATGGCCTGTAGAAGCTAGACCAACTGCATATGAGTTTAAAACTTGTTATTCTTGCTAATTTTTGATGCCTTTTTTGGCATCAAAAATTTAAAACACTATTGTTTTATTTTCGTGTATAAAAATCCTATCATCAAACACCAAATCCAAAGCCTTAGAAAAAACATTTTTTTCCACATTACGCCCTGCTTGTTGCATAGCCTGCCAAGAATATTCATGAGTAACCGGTATAACATCTTGAGTGATAATTGGTCCCTCATCTAAATTATTATTTACAAAATGTGCTGTTGCACCTATAATCTTAACCCCTCTTTCATAAGCTTGCTTATAAGGATTAGCTCCTATAAATGCAGGTAAAAAAGAATGGTGGATATTAATAATCTTCCCTTCAAAATGCTCCACAAAAGATGGAGATAATATTCTCATATATTTTGCTAAAACAATATAATCAAACTCATATTGCTTTAAACACTCTAGTAATTTTTCTTCATGCTCTTGCCTACTTAAGTCCTGTGCTAAAATAGTATGAAAAGGTATGTTAAATTTATCCACCAAAGGTTTTAATACCTCATAATTTGCAATAACTACTTTAATATTTGCGTTAAATTCACCACTAAATTGACGGATAAGCAATTCACCTAAACAATGAGTTTCTTTGGTAGCTAAAACAATAATATCTTTTTTTCTCTTTGGTGTAATTTCAATTTGTGCATTATCAGGAAGCATAGCTTCAAGCGTTCCTTTAAAAGCTTTTATATCAAGCTCACCTTCTAAATGCGCCCTAAAGAAAAAACGATCTTCTCCAACAAATTCATCATTTTTTATAATATTGATTCTATATTTAAAAATAACATCTGAAATTCTATAAATCAACCCTTTCTCATCGCTACTTGAAATTTTTAAAATATATTCATTCATTTTTACTCCTTTATATAGTTTTTTAATTCTTGTAATCTTCTTTTTTCAAGCTCAATCCCAAGCTCTTTCCCACTAAATCCTTCCTTTAGTAAATCATTTGCACTTATTTTACTTTCAAAAGTATGATGATATAAATTTAATTTCTTTGCTTGTGTTATACGCTCATTATCCCAAAGCCCAAGCCATTTACAAAGTGGCATTTTCAAAGCAATTTTAGCTAAATTAAAATCATCAATTTTACCCAAAATAAACTCTTGTTCACATTTTTTTAATAGTTCTTTTTTTAATTTTGTTTTTTTAAAAAAAATCTCTTTATTTATATGAAAAAAATTCAAATACAAATACAAAAACAAAGCTTCATTGCAAATTAATTTTTGACTTTGCTCTAATAATCTTTCAAATTCTTTATTACAGCTTTGATAAAAAAATATTTTTTTTTCTAAATTTAAAATTTTGAAATACTCATAAGCTTTATTTAGTCTTGAAGTTTTAAAAATTTTATAAAGTTCATTATTAATACGTTCTTTAGATAAATCACTTATATCCATAGTTTGCATTAATTTTAAACTTTCTTTTGCAATTGTTAAATCAAACCTGCATGCAAAAGAAATTCCACGAAGTACTCTTAAACTATCTTCAACAAAACTTATATCATTAATATGTCTTATAATCTTTGCTTGCAAATCTTGCAAACCATTAAAAAAATCTAAAAACTTAAAATCAAAAATATTTACCATCAATGCATTAACGGTAAAATCCCTTCTTTTAGCTCCTTCTTGTTCATCATTACAAACTTTAACCTCAAAACCTCTATGACCTGTAGAAATTTTATTTTCATAACGTGCTAGAGCTAAATCAAATTTTTTATATTTATATACAAAAAAACTTTTTCCCACTCCATTTGCACCAAGTTTTTGCATAAGCTCATCAAAAAGCTTAGGCTCAATATCATAAATTTCTATATCATAATCATCGCTAGATAAATCTAAAAAAGAATTCCTTACACAACCACCTACTAAATAAGCCCTTCGTGTGTAAGGCTTAAGTATATTTTTAATACTTAAAAAATCTTGGTCATTTTTTAAGTCTATCTTCAATCTTTGCAAGCAAAAACTCTAAAAAAGTAATGGTCATATCTAATCTTTTTTCCATATGCTCATCTTTGGTGTTTTTTAATCCTTCAAATAAAACCAAGATACGCTCTCTAAGATTTTTTAAGAAAAATTCTTCATTATTTATAATACTTTCTTCTTTTTCTTCTAAAGCTTCAACCTTAATAGCGACATTTTGTTTATCATCTTTTACTTTTACTTCTAAATCATCTAATTCCTGGATTAGCTCTTGCGTAACCTTGCTAATTTCTTCTTTGATTTTTTTCTCTTGAGTATTAACACTTTTTTCTTGAGTAATCTCTTCTACCATAGGAGCAAATTCATCATTTTTGCTTTTTTTGTTATCTAACTCTGAATTAACTTCACTAATAGCCATTTTTGCTAAATCTTCTATATTCATAGTTTTATCAACCACCTTTTAAATTCATTAATTTCTTCTTCGCTTTTCATATTGACAAAAAAATCAAGCATATCATAATTTAAATCTTCATGATTAGAACGCAAACCACTTAAACGCCTTATAGCATCAATGGCATTTTTATTTTGCGGATCTTGTTTTAATATATTTTTATAAATCTCCAAAGCTTCATCTTTTAAACCTTGTGCTTCATAAATAGAGGCTTCTGTTACTGTATATCGCATTATCAACTCACAAAAAATAAAATATCAAAATTCTAACAAAAAAGACTTTAATTTATTTTAATTTTTACTTAATCACAGGAGCTTTATAAGCTAAAAATACAAAAATATTAAGTATTACAGCTACTACAATAAGCATAATAAAGCCTGAAGTGAAATTTCTAAAATTATCATGGAGTATACCTATAATCCAAGGTGCTTGAGCTGCTATTAAATACCCTATGCCTTGTGACATGGCAGAAAGTTTAGCTGCTATAAAAGAATTTGAACTTTTTATAGCAATAAACAATAATGAAATTGTAAAAACCCCACTAGATGCAAAACCTAAAAAAATAGCTGCTAACAATAACACTAATTTTACATCACAAAAAAACACCAAAATAAAACTTAAAACATATAAAAAACCTAATATTATAATAACAAAACTCTCAGCATGAGCTCTTAGTTTTCCTAAAACAATAGGCAATAAAAATGCCACAGGCATGCCTATAATTTGAGAAAGTAATAAAACATTAGAACCAAAATCAATTCCAAAACCTTTTTCACTTATCATCACACTAAGCCAAGCAAAAAGACTATAAGATAAAAAACTTTGTAGTCCCATTACAATAGTAACTTTCCAAGCTGTTAAATTTAAAAAAAGATTTATTTTATTGATATTTTTCTTTTTAGGACGCAATAATCTTTTATTTTTCAAATGTGGAAAATAAAAAATCAAAGCAATCAAAGCTAATATAACCCAAAAAAACATAGCCTGTGGCACTTCAAAAATTTTAAGTAAAGGAAGCGATAAGGCCACGCCAGCAATTGAAGATAAACCCATAATTGATCCATATAAACCCATTATTTTATAAGCATTTTTTGCAAATTTTTCTTTTACAAAAGAAGGCAATAAAACATTAGCTATTGCAATGCCTGCTCCAATTAGAAAAACCCCAAAAAATAAACCTATATTACCCCCATAACTTCTAATAAGCTCTCCAAAAACAATTAAACACAAAGCAAAAAACAAAGCCTTAATTTGTGAAAAATATGCTACAAAAAAAGATATAAGACCAAAAGCTATCAAAGGTAAAGTTGTAAGCATACCTGCTAGAGCTGAATTTATCTTATAATATTCTTGAATGTATTCTACCATAGGGCCTATAGAGGTTATAGGTGCTCTTAAATTTAAAGCAAGGGTAATTACAACTAAAATATTAATCCAAAAGAATTTTTTATATGAAATTTGCGCATACATGATTATTTTTGATTTAATATATTTTCAAGATATTTTTGTTTATCTTGCTTAATATTTTTTTGTTCTATTTGCTTTTGCTCTTTTATTATTTCATTTTCTTTAGAAAAATAAAAATGATCAATGATAAAAATAGAAGATATGATTACTATTAAAGGTATTAAAAAAACCATAATCAATACTTCCTAAAGACATTACCATAGTATTCTATATTATCTTTTTTTAAATTCTCATCAAAAGTATTTGCTTCAAAATTTGCTTTTAAAATTTTCTCTCTTTCTTCGTCTAAATCCTGATAAGAAAAAACCATATTAATGCTTACTACCCCATCAAGTTGTTCTAATTGTTTATATGCTTTTAATTCATCATCTAAATTTTCACTTTCTATTACTACTATAATTTTTTCATCCTGAGCTAATTCCACACTACAACATGGTGTTTGTTGAATTTGCTTTTTAAGTTTTTCTAATTTTTCTTCTTTAGTTAAAATCAATACACTAGAAAGATTCATCTATACTCCAAAATATAATTTTGTTTTCATAACCTGCACTAATAAACTCATGCTCGTTTAAAAATATAAGATATTCTAGCAAAAAATCTTTATTTTGGATTTTTTTTATTGTTTTTAAATTTTTAGTATCTATAAGCTCTATAATATTTTTTTCATTATCTCCAAAAACCGCTATAGAACCACTTTTATTTAGACTACAAGCATATATTAAAAAGTCTCTTTCTATGCTTTTTTCTTGATCATTTCGCACTATGCCTAATTTTCTATCAGTGCTACAGCTTGCAATAATTGTGTTTTTAAAATCAAGTTGATAGATATTATCCTTATGAACACTCTTATAATTTTTTATTTTTTGCCACTTTTTCACATCAAAAAGTATTATTTCGCCACTTTCAAAACCTGCCACTAATTGAGTTTTAGTTTCATTTAAAACCACATCACTTAAGCTAGAACTAGAAAAAGTAAAATTTTTTACAACACTCTTTGTTTTTAGATCAAAAAGCTCTATATTAGAACCTAGCAAGGCTAATAAAATAGTATTATCATCTAAAAACAAAGCCTTTTTCACCCCATCATTAGCTAAATCATAGCTTAAAAGTTGTTTATTTTTGTAAACATGTAATTTTTTGCTTCCAAAATCACCTTCACTTAAAATCAAAATAGCCCCATTTAAGTAATCAATACTATAAATTCTAGGGCTAAAATTTGCTTCATAAAAATTTTTAATCTTATCTAACTGAGTGATTTTTTGCATTTTTTTATCTTTAATGAAATATTGATTTATTTCTCCATTATCAAGTCCCATAAACAAACTATCATCAACAATTTTCAAAGCATTTAAATTTGAATCAATTTTAAGCTCATAGCTAAATGCATATATACTCATTAGTAAGATTAAAAATATTTTTTTCATGATTTTATTTCACACCTTCATTTAAAACATCTAAGAAATTAGATTTTTTCTTTGATTCCTCGCTTTTAAATTTAGCTTCAAAGCTATTTCCTACTAAAGGCTTAGCATCACTTTGTGGCACATGACATTGTGTACAATTAAATCTTGCATCGCTTATCATATCTTTAGTAGATTTGTTTTTTCTTAAATCAAAATAATGACTACTTGGAAGTGGTGTAGCTCCAACATCTTTAGCAATAGTCTTATCATGACAACTTAAGCAAATATTATTATCCTTAGTAATTGGAAGCATATCCTCTAAAGTGTGCGGGATTAATGGCGGAGCATTTTCAAACGATCTTTCAATCAAAACAGATTCACCAGCCACTGCTTGAGAATATTTTACATCCAATAATTCTACATTTTCACTTTCTAAACTTGTTTTTCTTAAACCTATATCTTTTGAATCAACACTTTTAACAGCAAGCCCACAAGCACTTATTAAAACAGCTGCTGCTAAGGATAAAAAGATTTTATTTTTCATTTTCTCTCCTTAAATTTATTATACTAAAACCTAAAGCATCATCACCGCAAATATCAATACATTTTCCACATCTTATACATTCACCTGATTTTACATCTTGATCTTCTTTACCTATCATCCAAAGCACTTGCTTTTCAGGGCACACTCCAAGACATTTATAACACTTAGTGCATTTTTGTAAGCTATATCTTACTTTTAACAATGAAAAATGCGAACTTAAAGCCCAAAAAGCCCCTAAAGGACAAAAATGCGAACAAGTAAATCTTGGACTAAAAAATGTATCTATACAAAAAATAATCAAAGCCATAAAAAGCCAAGAAACACCACCGAAAATAATCCCTCTTTGGATTATTCCTATATAAGAAAATTCCTCAAAAACAGGAAAAGAAAAAAGAAAAGAAAAAATCAAAACAAAAGCTAAAACATAATAACGCAAATTTTTATTTACATTAAAAACTCTTGCTTGATTAAAACCTAATTTATTTCTAACAAAATAAGCAAAATCAGTAATGATATTGACAGGACAAACCCAAGCACAAAATGCTCTTCCAGCAAAAATAGCATAAAACAAAAATACTATCAAAGCACCACTTAAAGCCATTAAATCTACTTGCAAACTTGCTAAAGCAAGTTGAATAAATGCAAAAGGATCACTTAGTGGCACCGAAGAAAATAAAACCGAAGAGCTTAAATTTCCTTTTAATATAAAATTAAATACACCAAAAGAAAAAAAAGTTAAAATAGACAATTGCATTACTCTTCTTAAAATAAGATATTTCATAGCAATTCTCCATCATTAAGATAATCTTTAGCCTTATTTTTATTGAAATTTTTATCTGTGTTTACATCTTGCAAACGCTTTTCATCTTTTTCATCCCAACCTTTGATGTAATTATCCCCAGCTTTTCCTAAAACAAATTCTCTAGGCAAAACTTTAATAGCTGCTTTTTGTGTTATACAAGCTTTTTCACAAATCCCACATCCAACACACACTTCATGATCTACCACAGGTAGTAAAAATGCATGCTTTGCTGTTCTTTCGTTGCGTTTTGTTTCAAGTTTTAATGCTTTATCCATTAGAGGACAAGCTCTATAACAAGCATCACATTGAATTCCCCAATAAGCAACACAACTTGCACTATCAATTATAGCTATACCCATTTTTGTTTTATAAATTCCATTATTTTGCTCTAGATATTTATGATTTAGAGCATTTGTAGGACAATCCCTTATACAAGGTATATCCTCACATAACCTGCAAGGATTTTCTCTTGCTACAAAAAAAGGTGTACCATTTTTAGCACTATTTTCTAAATTTGCTAACTTTAAAACATCATAAGGACAGGCTTTTACACAAAGTCCACATCGTATACATTTTGATAAAAATTCTTTTTCATCATCTGCCCCAGGAGGTCTTAAAAAATACTCCTGATTTGAGCTAAATGCTAAACTTGCCAAAAATGCACTTCCGTTTCCTATGCATAAAAGCTTAAAAGCAAAGGCTAAAAATTCTCTTCTATTTTTCATTTTTATGCTTTAGTAATTTTTACGGCGCATTTTTTGAAATCTGTTTGATTAGACAACGGACAAGTTGCATCTAGTGTAACTTTGTTTATATATACATTCTCATCAAACCAAGGCACATACACAAGGCCTTTAGAAGGTTTATTTCTACCACGAAAATCTACTCTAGCTTTTACTTTACCACGACGTGATTCTACCCATACAATATCACCTTGATTAATTTTCATAGCCTTAGCATCATCTTCATTCATATAACAAAGTGCTTCAGGTACTGCACGGAAAAGCTCAGGAACCCTCATGGTCATAGTTCCACTATGCCAATGCTCTAAAACCCTACCAGTACATAACCAGAATGGATATTCTTCGCTTGGTCTTTCAGGTGCTTTCATAAATGGTCTAAAGAAAATTTTTACTTTGTTTTTTAAACTGTATTTTTCTTTAGTTTGTGGAGCTAGTAAATCTCCTTTTGGTAATTCTTTAGCAAAATCACCATAAAACGCAAAGTCTGATTTTGGAGCGGCTTTTTTAGCATAATAGTCAAATTTAGTATTAAATCTCCACTGGGTTTCCTTGCCATTTACCACAGGCCATCTTAAACCTCTTACTTTATGATAAGTATCAAAATCAGCTAAATCATGTCCATGACCTAAGCCAAATTTGCGGTATTCTTCCCATAGATATTTTTGTACAAAAAATCCATAACCTTCAAATTCTTTACCGTCACTACCTATAATTTTTCTTTCATCGCCATTAACATCACTATTATCAAATCCTTTTGCAATAGAATCGTTTGCTTTAAAAGATTTTGCTTCTTTATTAGCAAATAATACATCATATAAAGTATCATCTTCGCTATAACCCATAGCTTTAGCTTCTTCTAAAACACTTGGTAGGGTAAGCTTATCATTTACCTTAGTTTCGCCCCAAACTTCTTTTAATTTAAAGCGTTTTGCAAATTCCATCATTTGCCAAGTATCACTCATAGCTTCACCTACAGGCAGCACTTGTTGCTTCCAGTGTTGAGTTCTTCTTTCAGCATTACCATAAGCACCCCATTTTTCATAAATCATGGCACTTGGTAAAATTAAATCTGCCACCTTAGCACTAATTCCTGGGTAACAATCACTCACAACGATAAAATTATCCATTTCTCTAGCTGCTGCTATCCAGTGGTTTGCATTAGCAGTGTTTTGCCAAGGATTATTTACTTGTACCCAAGCAAATTTGATATTTCCATCTTCTAAATCTCTCATGATTTTTAAGTATGGAGCACCTGGTTTTGGATTAATCGTTTTTGCAGGAACTTTCCAAATTTTTTCACTAATTTCTCTATGTTTAGGATTTGCAACCACCATATCAGCAGGTAAACGATGTGAAAAAGTCCCTACTTCTCTTGCAGTTCCACAAGCACTTGGTTGTCCTGTTAATGAAAACGCACCACTTCCTGGCTTAGCTTGTTTACCGAGTAAAAAATGCACCATATAAGCTTGCTCATTTACCCAAGTACCTCTTGTGTGTTGATTAAAGCCCATAGTCCAAAAGCTTACAACTTTTCTATTTTTTTCTATATATAAATTTGCTAACTCTTGAAGTTTTTTCTTAAATTCTTCTATGCTTTCATCTTCATTACCCTTAGCAACTTTAGCAACATAATCAAGTGTATAAGGCTCTAAAGCTTTTTTGAAATCTTCAAATGAAATTTCCCAATGTGCATCAGGAGCATTTTGGTGTTTCATTTCAAATTTATCGCCTGCTTTTACACCCAAATAAGCCAAAGATACTGCTTCTTCTTCATCTACAATAATAGCATTTTGTTTTGCTACGGTATCTTTTTCACTTGCTTTAAATTTAGGATGGTTTGGATTATTTCTCATTCCATAACCAATATCAGTATAACCTGTTGTAAAAATACAATGTTTTTCAATAAATTCTTTATCCATAGCTTCAGGATGATTATAAACAATCTCTCTAGCGATATAATTCCAAATAGCTAAATCAGTATTTGGTTTGAAAATGATTTCAGTATCTGCTATATGAGAAGTTCTATTGGAAAAAGTAGATAAATTTACGATTTTAACTTTATCTAAATTACTTAATTTTCTATCACTTACCCTTGACCATAAAATCGGATGCATTTCTGCCATATTTGCACCCCAAGTAATAATAGTATCAGTAAGCTCTATATCATCATAACAACCAGAAGGCTCATCAACCCCAAAAGTTTGCATAAAACCAACAACGGCACTAGCCATACAATGGCGTGCATTTGGATCTATATTGTTGGATCTAAAACCAGCTTTTACTAATTTAGCAGCAGCATATCCTTCTTGTATAGTATACTGACCACTTGCAAAAATTCCAATCCCCTCAGCACCTTTTTCTTTATAAGCTTTTTTGAATTGTTTTTCCATTTCATCAAAAGCTCTTTGCCAAGAAACTTGTTGGAATTTTCCTTTTTTATCAAACTCACCTTTTGCATTTACGCGAAGCAAAGGTGTTACTAAGCGATCTTCTCCATACATGATTTTTGCATTAAAATAACCTTTAATACAATTTAACCCACGATTTACTGGAGCTGCTGGATCTCCTTTTACAGCAACAATTTTGCCATCTAAACTTGCAACTAAAATTCCACAGCCTGTACCACAAAATCTACAAACAGCCTTATCCCAACGCCATTTATTCTCAGTATTTGCAAGCACACTACTTGGAACACTAAGACCCGCAACACCACAAGCACTAGCAATAGCGGTATTTTTAATGAAGTCTCTTCTGTTCATTATATCCCTCGTTATTGTTTTATTTATGTATATTAAAGAATACATAAATAAAATATTACTATGATTAGTTTAAATTTAAATTATAAAAAGAATATTTTATAAGTATTTATAAATAGGAGTTTTTTAGTATTTTTTTAATATTTTTTGCATATTATAAAACGCTAGTTAATTCTAGCGTTTTAATTGATTTACAATTCCAAGCATATCATCACTTGTAGTGATTGCCTTTGAGCCAGCTTCATAAGCTCTTTGCCCTGTAATAAGATCAGTCATTTCTTCTACAAGCTGAACATTACTAAGCTCCACAAAGCCATGTTTGATAACAGAAAATCCATTCTCACCTGCTATGCCTGCAATAGGCGCTCCACTTGCATCAGTTTCTACCAAAAGATTATCTCCTAAAGCATGTAAACCTGCGGGATTAATAAAATTAACAAGTTCAATTTGACCTATTTGAGTTTCAGCTGTATTTCCTGGCTGCATAACAGAAACCGTTCCATCACTTGCTACGTTAATAGCTGTAGCATCCTCAGGTATAGTCATTTCCGGCAAAAGTCTATAACCGTCTGAATTTACAATATTTCCTTCAGCATCTTTGGTAAATTGACCATTTCTAGTATAAGCTATAGTTCCATCAGGCATTTGAATTTGGAAAAAGCCATTATTACCAGCAATTGCCATATCAAGACCTGAAGTTGAAGTTTGCTTTAAACTACCTTCGCTAAAAATTTTACTCACAGCTGTCACTCTTGAGCCAAGACCCACTTCTATACCACTTGGGTGTTTTGTGGTACTTGAGGTTGAAGTACCTGCGTATTTCATCGTTTGATACATCAAATCTGCAAATTCTGCACGCGATTTTTTATAACCTACTGTATTAACATTTGAAATATTATTTGAAGTTACATCAATTTGTGTTTGCTGTGATACCATCCCTGATGCTGCTGTGTATAATGATCTTAACATTTTATCTATCCTTAGTTTTATTTAGTACTTGCTAATTTATTAATAGCTTCTTGATTTAAATCATCCATATGAGATGTCATAACTTTTTGATACATCTCAACCATTCTATTTGCTTCGATTAATCCTACCATTTCTGTAACTGGATTAACATTTGATCCTTGAGTAAAACCTTGCTTAATGGCGTTTGAATTTGGCAAATCTCTAATTTTGTTTAAATTATCGATTTTATACATATTATCGCCATCTTTTTGCAAATCTCTCAAATCATCAACTTGTGCGACGAATAATCTTGCTATATCTTGATTAGATGCACTAATGATTCCGTTTTTATCCACATTAATAAAAGAAGTAGAATCTCCTATGCGTATGCCATCATTTTCAGGATTGTTAAAATAATCACTGCTTAAAACTCTATATCCTTGACGATTTACCAAATATCCCTCATCATCAAGCTGGAAATTTCCATCTTGGCTTAATCTTACTTCGCCATTATTTGTTTTAATTAAGTAAAAAGTATCCTCACGAGTAAGAGCTAAATCCAAAGGATTATGTGTCATTTTCATAGAACCTACGCTAAAATTTGTATAGACGTGGTTAACTTGTGGAACTCTATCTATAGTTGTATTTACAAATCTTGCAGCATCTCTTGTATGATTTTGTATAGGTAACTCATCTTGAGTTTCTTTAAAAATCCTTTTAAAATCTGCAATAACAACATTATCTCTTTTATAGCCACTTGTATTTACATTTGCTAGGTTATTAGTTACAACATCTAAGCGATTAAACTGCGTAACCATGGCACCGGTGGCTTGATAATACCCATTTTGCATTGTTTTTCCTAGCTAAAATCTTAATTTTTCACTAACAAAGCAAAAGTTGTTCCAAAATGTTTTTATTTGTTTTTAATTAATCTTTAGGCATAATATTTAGTTTTACACTTATTACTTAAATACAAGGGGTATCCATGGCTAATGAAACCAATGTTTTAGAAGAACTTTTCAAAGAAAATTCTAAAGATTATATCACATATGAAAAACTTGTCAAGTATTTTGCAAAGCTTCCAAATGCAACAAGTGCAAAAAAAATCCGTGATTTAATGGATAAATACAAAGTAGAGTTAATCTCTTCAGCAGAAATTGCTAAAAAAAGAAATTTAGAAGAAGCAAAAAAACTACAAGAAGAAAAACAAAAATTACAAGATACAAGTTTGGAAAATGAATTTGATTTAGCCAATGAAAATGATTTATTAGAATGGAGTAGATCAGACTCACCTGTGAGAATGTATTTAAGAGAAATGGGACAAATTGCTCTTTTAAATAAAGATGAAGAAGTTGAAATTTCTAAAAAAATCGAACTAGGTGAAGATATTATCATCGATGCTTTTTGCTCGGTGCCTTATTTGATTGATTTTATACTTGACTATAAAGAGCCTTTAATTAATAGAGAAAGAAGAGTAAAAGAGCTTTTTAAAAGCTTTGAAGATGATGATAAAAGTGATGATGATAAAAGTGATGATGAAATAGACTCTGAAGAAGAAAATGAAAACGAGGAAACTGAAAATTCAAGTGAAAAAAAACCTAAAAAAACAAGCAAAAAAGAAGACGAAAGAACCTTAAAAGTTATAGAAAGTTTTAAAGCTTTAGAAAAAGCAAAAAAAGAATGGTTAAAAACCATATCTACTATTAATGCAGAAAAAAATGATGATGAATTGTTAGATAAACTCATAATTGCTTTTAAGAAAAATATATTAAAAGAAAAACTAATGGATCTAGGTCCAACTTCAAAGCTTATCTCTGAAATCGTAAAATCCATGGAAACAGCTTTAAAAAGCGATGAGGAATTTGACAAAGAATTAAAACGCTTAGAATATCGTTTGCCAATGTTTTCAGAAGAATTAAAACAAAGACACCAAGATATCTTAAAAGATATTACAAAACTTAGCAAAGAAGAAATTGCCGAACGCGCCCTAGAAACTACCATGGTAAGCACTTATATGGAGATAAAAAAACTCATTCAAACCAAAGAAGCTAGTCAAAATTCTTTTGATTTAGAAAAAGATCAACTAAAAGAAATTCTAGAGCAAATCAAACGTGGTAAAAAAATCTCAGATGAAGCTAAAACCAGAATGGCAAAATCAAATTTACGCTTGGTTGTAAGCATTGCTAAAAGATACACTAATCGTGGATTACCATTTTTAGATTTGATCCAAGAGGGCAATATAGGCTTAATGAAAGCGGTAGATAAATTTGAATATAAACGCGGTTATAAGTTTTCAACCTATGCAACTTGGTGGATTAGACAAGCTATTTCAAGAGCTATTGCTGATCAAGCAAGAACGATTAGAATTCCTATTCATATGATAGAAACTATTAATCAAATCAATAAAATCATTCGTGAATACTTGCAAAAAGAAGGTAAAGAACCTGATGTAAGCATTATTGCCAAAGAAGTGGGACTTAGCGTAGATAAAGTAAAGCAAGTTATTAAAATTACTAAAGAACCAATTTCTCTAGAAGCACCTATTAGCAATGAAGATGATGGTAAATTTGGAGACTTTGTAGAAGATAGAACTTCAATTTCACCTATGGATCACATCTTAAAAGATGATTTAAAAGAACAAATTGATGAAGTTTTAGATCAGCTTAATGATAGAGAAAAAGCTGTTATTAGAATGCGTTTTGGTTTAATGGACGATGAAAGCGATAGAACCTTAGAAGAAATCGGCAAAGAATTAAATGTTACAAGAGAAAGAGTAAGACAAATAGAAAGCTCAGCTATAAAAAAACTCAAACACCCAAAAGTTGGTAGAAAACTTAAAAATTACATAGAAGGTTGGAAATAATCCTTGCTAAAAAAGCAAGGATTAGCTATCCCTAAAAAGCTTCGTTGCTAAGTGTGTTGCTCTACTATGATCAGTATCTTTTTTCAAGGTATTAAAAATTCTACTAATATATTCTTCTAAGATTTGCTGAGAATTATTAATTTTTTCTGCTTCATTTAAAGTAACCTTACGATATCTTCCTTCACTATCTAACTCATAAGCTAAATCATTATCACTTAATTGTAGTTTTAAAATTTGGGCTAATTTTGCACGTGAATGCTCATCAAAAATAGGAGTCATTAGTTCTAGTCTTCTTTCTAAATTTCTTGGCATCCAATCAGCACTTGAAATAAAATAATTTGGCTCAGTGTGTTTAAAATATAAAATTCTAGCATGCTCTAAATATTTTCCCACTATACTTCTAACTTTTATATTTTCACTATACCCTTTTACTCCAGGTCTTAAACAGCAAATTCCACGTACAATAAGATCTATTTTAACACCCTTATTTGAAGCCTCATATAAAGCCTTAATCACATCACCATCTACTAAAGCATTCATTTTAGCTATGATTACTCCATCTTTTCCGTGATTTGCTTCAGTAGCTATCATATCTAAAATTCTTTCTTTGATTTGCTTTGGACTCATTGATAAAGTCTTTAAACGACGACTTTTGCTATATCCTGAAAGTATATGAAAAAAAGTTGTGGTATCTTGAGAGTATTCTTCTTTAGAAGTAAAATAACTCACATCAGTATAAATTTTAGCTGAACTTGCATTATAATTACCTGTACTTAAATGATTGTAAATTTTTAATTTTTCCCCTTCTTTTCTAATCACTTGAGCCACTTTTGCATGCACTTTAAAACCAGTGATTCCATACACCACATGAGCTCCTGCATTTTCTAATGATTTTGCCCAGTGTAAGTTATTTTCTTCATCAAAACGTGCTTTTAGCTCTACCATTACAGTCACTTGTTTGCCATCACTGGCTGCGTCAATTAAAGCTTGAACTATGTTTGAATTTTTTTCCACCCTATAAAGAGTCATTCTTATAGAAATAACCTTAGGATCCTTACTTGCTTCTTTGATAAATTGATACACAGGCTCAAAACTCTCATAAGGCTGTATAGCCAATATATCTTGTTTATCAATTGCACTAAAAATAGATACATTATCTCCAAAAGGTGGTAAAATCTTTGGTGTATATACAGGGTTTAGTAAGTGTGTAAATTCTTTATTAGAAATGATTTGCCACAGTGATGGTAAATTTAAAAGTATGCTGTATTCGTAAATATCTTTATGAAAAATATTCATATGAGAACTTAAAAATTCAATCAACTGCCCATCTGCGCCTTTTTCTATTTGTAAGCGTATAAAAGCACCTTTTCTGCGAAGCTTTAAACCTTGCTCTAAAATCAACATAAAATCATCAGCCTCTTCTTCTTCTATCTCCATATCTGCATTTCTAGTTACCCTAAAAGCAGCAGAAGATAAAAGCTTATAGCCAGGAAAAATATGCTCCGTATGATGACGCACTATACTTTCTATAGGCACATAAATATTCGAACTTACTTGATAAAATCTTGGTAAAACTCTAGGTATGCGTATCATACCAAATTTTAAAAGCTCAGGATGCATAGGATCACAAAGCTTTACTGCCAAAGAAAACGAAAGATTATTTAAATGTGGAAAAGGATGGGTTGCATCAACCGCAATAGGCACTATCACAGGAAAAATATTAGAAAAAAAATGCTCATTGCATTGCTGCTTTAAGTCCTCATCAAGTTCTTCATAAGAGCGAATAAATAAATTTTCTTTTTCTAAATCTTGAGTAATTTTAGTAAAATACTGCTCTACTACATATTTTTCTTCATGTAAATAATTTCTAATGGCTTTAAGCTGCACAAGTGGGGTTATTTCATCATTACTTGCTGTGCTTATCCCTGCTACAAAAAGTTGTTTTAATCCAGCTACTCTTATCATATAAAACTCATCTAAATTTGTACAGTATATAGCAATAAATTTAAGTTTTTCAAGCAAAGGAAGATCTTTAGAACATTGATCCAAAACACGGGAGTTAAATGCAAGCCAAGAAAGTTCTCTATTAATATACATTGATGGTTGAATTTGCATAATACACCTACCTTATTTTCTAGTATTTAATATTTTAGTATTTCTTTTATTAAAATTTATTTTATTTTTATAATAGTAAATAAAATTATATAAAAAATAATACTTTTTTTCTCTTATTAAAAAAATAATAAATGATTAATAAACTTAATATTTACTTTTTAGGTTTTATAGTGTAATATAATTGCACTTAAGTTCTTGTAACTTAAACTTCATTCAAAGGAGAGACTTTGAATGAAGCAAACTCAAAACTTTTTGCTGTTTTCCTCTTCTTACTTGTAATTTTAGCGGGCGTGGGAATGTATACTTTCCATAATGCTAAAGGCACTTCTTATTTTAGTGATGCCAGTGAAAGCTGTAATAATTGTCACATTATGAACGATGTTTATAATGATTATTTAAAAGCTTCACACTCTAAAGAAGTTGATGGTAAACCAAGAGCAACCTGTAATGATTGCCATTTACCACATAGATTGCTAAAGCTCAAAGTGGCTTAGGACATGCTTATGCATTTACTTTCAAACTTAATTCTTTACCTACGCATTTAAGTGCAAATGCAAAAAGTAAAGAAATAGTCCAAAATAACTGTATAGAATGTCACAAAGAAATTGCGAGAACACTATCAACCCTACTCTAGATCCACATAAAGATAATGCTTTAAGTTGTGTGTCTTGTCATCAAAGTGTTGGCCATAAGAGAGGATTTTAAATGAAAGGAGTATTTAATAAATAACAAAGGCATTTTATATAGTGCTATTAGTGCTACTATAGTAACTATTGCGGGCGTATTGTGGTTAAATCAAGATATCACAGCCAAAACAAACGATTCAGTAGGTGGGATCATTTCTCAAGAAATCGTAAAACTCGGCGATGAAAATCCTACTTTTGACTACTGGGGAAAGAATTTTCCTGATTATTTAGACATGCATACAGCAGTGGAAAAACAAGCACCTAATGCAACAGAATTTGGTGGAAATTTAGCTTATTCAAAACTAATTCGCTATCCACAATTAACTGTTCTTTGGGCTGGCTATCCATTTAGTATTGATGCTGATGAAGAAAGAGGTCACTTTTGGGTCCAAGTAGATCAAATGGATACAGCTAGAAACAATAAAGATTTCTTGAACGCACACGGTTTTGCAGGATTTGGTGGTCAACCAACAGCTTGTATGAATTGTCATAGCGGATGGATCCCTTGGCTTTTAAACAACACTGCAAAAGGTGATTGGGTAGCATTTAACTCTGCAAAATATTGGACTATGGTAAAACTATCCCAGCTGTAAATGGAGCTAAAGAAAACTCACCTGAGCACAGTGGATCTCATGGCGAAAAAAGAATGGGTGTAACATGCGCAGATTGCTATAACCCAACAGATATGAGTTTAAGACTTACAAGACCAGCTTTAATCAAAGCATTAATTTCAAGAGGTTATGAAGCAGATGAAAAACAAGGCATTAAAGCTTCAAGAAGTGAAATGAGAACTTTAGTATGCTCTCAATATCACGTTGAATACTACTTCAAACCAACAGGCACCAAAGTAAAAACTATCGGAGAAAATATAGCTAATGATAGTTCTAAAAAATGGTGGAATGGTACTCAGAAAACTTATGATGAGTTTGATTCTTGGAGAGATGGTAATAAGCCGGTTGAAATCGAAGTAGATGGTATAGAACTGGCATTTCCTTGGAGTGAGTGGAAAAAAGGTGAACCATTTAGAATAGAAATGTTTGATGATTATTACGAAAAAAATAGAGAAAATTTCCCAAGTGATTGGGTTCATAAAATCACCAAAGCACCTATGCTAAAAATTCAACACCCAGAAAGCGAACTTTATAGTGGCGGTGTACATACTGCAAATGGAGTAAGTTGTGCAGATTGCCATATGCCTTACATTAGAAAAGGTGCAAAAAAAGTTACTAACCACAACATCACATCACCTTTAGTTGATATCAACTCAGCTTGTAAAACTTGCCATACTCAAAGCGAAGGCTATTTAGCTAAACAAGTAAAAGATATTCAAAATTCAGTAGCTCATGATTTAAGAACAGCTGAATATTCTTTAGTAAACTTGATTAAAGATGTAGAAACTATTCGTGCAGAGCTTGGAAAAATGCCTAAATTCCAAACTGATGGCAAAGCAAATGATGCTAAAATTTCAGCTGAATTAAAAGAAGTATTAGAACTACATAGAAAATCTCAAGTAAGAGTAGACTTTATAGGTGCTGAAAACTCAACAGGATTCGACAATCCTAGAGAAGCTTCAAGAATGCTTTTACAATCAGTTGATATGTCAAGACAAGGACAAACTAAATTAGTAGAAATTGCAGCCAAAAATGGCATTAAAGATTTCAAAACTTCAAATTTAGGTTTTGAAGATATTCAAAAATTAAATCCAGGTGAAATTCGCTATAAAGTAGATCTAAATGGCAACAAAGCAGGTGATCGCTACTATGAACATCAAGAAGTAAATGGTAATCCACCAGCAAAACTTCTTGAAGATGATAAAAATCTAAAACCTTATAATTATAAAGTGATAGATTAATCAAAATAAACCCTCATAATCGAGGGTTTATTCTTTTATCAAACTTACATCCTCGCCTTTTAAAATTTTATTCATAGTATTCATAGCACACATTTTTCCACACATTGAACAAGAATTAAGCTCATCAGGTTTTCTTTCATTAAACATTTTTTTAGCCTTTTCTCCATCGATTGCTAATTTAAACATTTTTTCCCAATCAATATCTTGTCTAGCTTTACTCATTACATCATCTATTTTTCTTTCTTTAGGAAGTTTGGCTATATCTCCTGCATGAGCTGCTATTTTAGTCGCTATTATACCATCTCTTACATCTTCTAAATTTGGAAGTCTTAAATGTTCAGCAGGGGTTACATAGCAAAGTATATCAGCACCAGCTGCTGCTGCAACTGCTCCGCCGATTGCCCCACTTATATGATCATATCCTGCACCTATATCAGTAACTAATGGTCCTAAGACATAAAAAGGTGCGCCGTTACAAATTCTTTTTTCAAGTTGCATATTAGCTTCTATTTCATTAATAGCCATATGACCAGGTCCTTCTATCATCACTTGCACATCTTGAGCCCATGCTCTTTTAGTTAATAACGAAAGTTCGATAAGTTCAGCAATTTGAGCTCCATCACTTGCATCATGAGTACAACCAGGTCTTAGTGCATCGCCCAAAGAAAGTGTCACATCAAATTCCTTACATATAGCAAGCAAATCATCATAATATTCATAGAATGGATTTTCAGCATCATTCATTTGCATCCAAGCATAAAGAACTGATCCTCCTCTTGAAACTATATTAGTAATCCTATCGCACTCTTTAAAAACCCTAGCAGCACGAGAATTTATCCCTGCATGAATTGTCATAAAATCCACTCCACTTTTAGCATGATGATATACTACATCTAAAAAATCTTTTGCCTTAATATTTTTTAAATCTTTTTCTAAAAATCCAACCGCATCATAAACAGGTACAGTGCCTATCATAGCTTTTGAAGTAGCAATTAACTCATCTCTAAAACGACTAGTTTTACCATAATTACTAAGATCCATAATAGCTTCTATATTAAATTTATGAGCCAATTCTACTTTTTTCATTTCTTCGCTATAATCTACACAATCATTTGAAACACCTAAATTTACATTTACTTTTGTTTTAAGTCCATAGCCAATACCATTTGGGTCTAGTGCTTTATGGTTGATATTTGCAGGAATGATAATTTTTCCACATGTTATATTTTCAAGCAAAAAATCTTCACTTACTTGCTCTTTTTGTGCAACAATTTGCATTTGTTTTGTGAAAATTCCTTCTTTTGCATAAGACATTTGAGTTTTCATTTAAATTTATCCTTAAAATAAAATTTGGATAAATGAAGGGTATGTGAGTAGTTGATAAATTATCCCAACGCTAGCATTACCTAGTTCTGGTGCGGTCTAAGCTTTTAGCTTACTCTCAGCCTGTATCACAAGCTCCCGTCATTTATGCAAAGCAAGTATAGCAATAAATACAAAACAGAATTTATTTTTTTATTTGATTTTTAGCTTGCTTGCTAAAATGTAACAATTCTTCGGTAGTTTTTATATAAAAAGGAATTTTTTTAAGACAGTATTTTAAAATTTCACTTGCAGCTAAAGCATCACTTAAGGCTCTATGATGTTTACTTTCAATACACAAAAACTCTTTTAGCGCATCAAGACCGTATTTTGGACTTTCAATACACTTTTTAGCTAAATCAATAGTGCATAATCTTCTATTTAAAAGCACCCCAAAATCATTTTCATACATAGCTTTAGATATAAAATGATAATCAAAGCGCACATTATGTGCTACAAAAATACTATCTTTTAAAAACAATTTAAAATCATTTAACACAGTTTTTAAAGAAGGTGCATTTTCTACCATATCCAAACTAATCCCAGTTAATTCTGTAATATTTTCAGGTATGCTTTCTACTTTTATAAAACTCTCAAATCTATCAATTTCTTTATAATTTTGAATTTTAACCGCACCTATTTCTAAAATTTGACCACTTTTTATCCCACCAGTGCTTTCAATATCTACTACACAAAAAATCTCATCTTTTATTTTTGTATTTTTACTTTTTAAGCACAAGCAATTTTGCGCATTAAGCTCCGCTCCTATTCCTAAAAGCTCAAAAATATATAAATCAAACTCATAATGATTTAATTCTTCTATTTTTGCAAGTTCTTTTAAAACCCAAGGAAAAGGTTTGTTTTCTTTGCTTAGCTTGATGATTAAATCATCGATTTGTTGTTGACTCAAAATTCAAGCTTTAAAGAATTGATTGCTGTTTTTTTATCTTGTGAGGAAAAGATATAACTACCTGCGACCAAAATATCAGCTCCTGCTTCATCTAAATCAGGCGCATTTAAACCATTTACCCCACCATCTACTTCTATAAAAACTTTAAGATTTTTCCTATCTATCATTTCCCTTAACTGTCTAATTTTATCATACACTAAAGGTAAAAAACTTTGCCCACCAAAGCCTGGATTAACACTCATTAAAAGCACCATATCTACAAATTCTAAAATATGCTCTATACTTGAAACTGGAGCATGTGGGTTTAAAACAATGGCCGGATGAATACTATTTTTTCTTATATATTCACACACCCTAATAGGATGACTTTCAGCTTCTAAATGAAAACTGATAAATTTTGGCTTTATTGGGATAAATAAATCTACAAAACTACCAACATTATGCACCATTAAATGCACATCTAAAGGTACTGAAGTAATTTTTGAAATATTTTCAATCACACAAGGACCAAAAGTAAGATTTGGTACAAAATGTCCATCCATCACATCAATGTGCAACAAATCAGCCCCTGCTACACACACATCTTTAATCTCATTTTCCAAATTTAAAAAATTTGCAGACAATAAACTTGGCGCTACATACATTTTATACCTCCAATAAAAGTAAAAAATAATTTTATCATACTTATTATCAAATTTTCTTTATGTATTTTTGATAATATTTGATTTTTTTAAGCTTGTTTTAGATACAATGCTAAAAATTATTTTTATTTCATAAGGAAAATTTATGTCAAGAATTTGCCAAATTACAGGAAAAGGACCTATGGTAGGTAACAATGTTAGCCATGCTAACAATAAAACAAAAAGACGCTTTTTGCCAAATTTAAGAACAGTTCGTATTACTTTAGAAGATGGAACTACTAGAAAAGTTAGAGTTGCTGCTTCAACTTTAAGAACACTTAAAAAGCAAAGTAGTAAATAATCCTTAATGCAAATGAGGAATTACTATGTCTTTTTTAAAAAAGCTACAAAAATTCCTCAATTGGTCTCCCTCTCCAAAACCTTCAATTAATCTCAATGATGAGCTTTATGAGCAACTTAAATTTTTAAGAATTCCTCTTATTGCCGTTGTTGTTATGACATTAATTGGGGCTTTTGGCTATATACTCACAAGTAATTACAACCTTAACGATGCTATTTATCAAGCCGGTATGACTTTTACCACTTTGGGTTATACTGAAGTTAATCCCATACCAACAGCGGGTAGAATTTTTACTGTTGTATATGTACTATTAACTTTTACAATATTTACTTTTTGTATGGGTTTAGTAATAGAAATAGTAAAAAAAGGTGTTTTGTCTAAAATCATCAAGGAAAGAAGAATGCTGCATAAAGTTGCAAGATTAAAAAATCATTTTGTAATATGCTACCATAATGATTTTACCATAGAATTGGCACAGCAATTTAGAGAAAATCATATTCCTTTTGTTGTGGTTGATGAAGTTGAAAATTTCAGCGAGATTGCTGAAAAATATAATTATCCTTATTATATAGAAAGCGCACCTCATACTAACACAGCCTTTTTAAAAACAAATCTTTCTAGCGCAAAAGGCGTAATAACCCTTAGTAATAACATAGCAGATAATATTGCTATCATTGCCTCAGTAAGATTATTTGAAAAAGAACTACAAAGAATTAATCCTTATTTTATACTAGCTAGTTCAAGCAACGAAGATGAAACAGAAAAACTTAAAAAACTTGGAGCAAATTCTATTGTTTCTGCTACAAAATTAGTCGCACAAAGACTTAGTGCGATGTCAGCAAGACCAGATATGGAAAATTTATTAGAAAATTATCTTTATAAAAAAAATAGCCCTATTGATTTAGAAGAGGTTAAAATTCCTGATGAATCGTGGGTGAGATTTAAAAGATTAAAAGAAATTCATTTAAGAGATATGGCAAACGTAAGTATAGTAGGAATTTTAGAAAATAAAAAATTCACACCTATGCCAAGAGGTGACACTTTAATAGGTACTGGAGCAAAATTATTAATCGTAGGTACAGCAGATAGCATAAAAATAGCCAAAAAGATTATAAAAAACAAGCAAAAACCCGATGAGTTAAAATATATTTAACTTATTTTAAGCTATAATCAAATATTAATTTTAAAAAGGAGGCTTATATGCTACATGAATTTAGAGATTTAATTACTGAGCTAAAAGGTAAAGACATGCACTTTGATAAATTGTTTGAAGAGCACAATAAACTTGATCACAAAATCAAAGACGCAGAAGAAGGTAGAATTCATCTAGATAGCTTGGAAATTGCAAATCTTAAAAAAGAAAAACTAAGATTAAAAGATGAGTTAAACACTTATTTATCAAATTATAAAAAATAATTTCTTTCTAATTCTAAACTTTCAAGGAAAAACTATGTTTGGAAAAAAAAGTCAATCAAAACAAGACTTTGAAGATTTACAAAATAAAATCAAAGAACTAGAAGAAGAAAGCAAAAAACTTCTTTTAGAAAAACAAGAATTAATCGAAAAATACGAAAAGCAACTTCAAGAAGATTGTGGGAAAACTGCACTTGAAACTCGTCTTTTAAAGATGTTATTAACTGGAGTGTTAAAAGGCATTTCAAATGTACAAGGCGATATGCAAGAAAATGTAAATAAAGCTGAAATGATTTCCCAGTATTCTGACTCATCATTAAAAGATATGCAAGAATTAAATGCAATTACGCATTCAATTATATCTTCACTTCAAAGCATTATTGAATCAGCTAACCGTTCAAGAGATACAGCGGATAATTTACACCGCAGTGTTGATGAAATCACTAATGTTATTAACTTAATCAAAGATGTATCTGATCAAACTAATCTTTTAGCACTAAATGCCGCAATTGAAGCTGCTAGAGCAGGAGAACACGGCAGAGGCTTTGCTGTTGTTGCCGATGAAGTTAGAAAACTTGCTGAAAAAACACAAAAAGCGACCTCTGAAGTAGAATTAAATATTAATCTATTAAAACAAAATGCAGATGAAATGTATGGACAAAGTGAACAAGTAGAAAAAGTATCATTAGAATCAAATGAACATATTATAAAATTCTCTAGTAATTTTGCTCAATTAATCTCTAATGCAAATTCAACTAGCTCGCACGCTAAACGTATTGCTTCTGAAATTTTTGTTTCCTTAGCAAAATTAGATCATGTTGCTTTTAAATTAAATGGTTATAATGAAATCATTCATGCTTCAGGTAAAGCACTCTCTGATCATTTAAGTTGTAGACTTGCAAAATGGATTGCAGGTGTGGGCAAAAAAAGATTTTCTAGTGGAAGAGCTTTTGGTAAGTTAAATTTACCACACCAAAAGGTGCATGAAAATATCAACCAAGCTGTTGCCTTGGCACATAATGAAAATACAGGCAATGAATTAGTTCAAAATCAAATTCTAGATAAATGCTCAAATGCTGAAAAAGCCTCTGAAGATTTATTTGTAATCTTTAAAGAAATGCTTGATGAAAAAGACCCAAACATTGAAAATAAAGAAGAAAAATAAAAGGTAAGATTAATTCTTACCTTTAAACCACAAATACGCATATTCAAGTAAAGGGGTTTTGATAGGATTTTCTTTAGAAAATTTTTCAAAGTCTTTTCTTTTTATCCATACTGCTTGAATATCCTCTCCATCAATTCCACCACCATGACCAGTTTTATCATCTTCGGTAATTTCAGCATAAAATAAAAACTGTCTACTTACACCTGAACCAAAACCTGTATAAAACTCTCCTATTTTTTCTACAACCCTAGGAACATAACCTAGCTCTTCAATACATTCTTCTTTAGCTATTTCGTCTAAACTCAAATTTTTATCAACAAGTCCTGAACAAAGCTCTATGCTAAATCCCATCTCATCTAATTTTAAATCATTACGTTTTTGATAATCCCATAAAGGAATTCTAAATTGTTTTACAAAGACAAAAGAATCTTTTTGAGTATGATATAAAAAAACAGAAACACTATCTAATGCTTCTATAAAATCCCAAGTATATTTTTTATTATCTTTGCCTATATAAGTATATCTTTTAGGTTTAATGTATTTTGAGTTGGAAAATCGCTCTTCTTGTAAGTTTTTCATGTAAAATCCTTATAATTTTACATCTATTATAACAAAAATAAAAATCAGTGCAGAAAAATAAAAAAGAGTGAGTTGCTTTATATAAAAAGCAACTCAAAAGCAGCAGAAAGATGGTATTACATCATACCTCCCATACCTCCCATACCACCCATGCCACTCATATCAGGCATAGCAGGTTTATCCTCTTTGATTTCACTAATTGTAGCTTCAGTTGTTAAAAGCATACTAGCTACTGAAACTGCATTAAGTAAAGCCACTCTTTCTACTTTAACAGGATCAATAATACCGCTTTCAAGCATATTTACATATTCACCTTTTGCAGCATCAAAACCAGTATTTTCTTCTTTACTATTTTCTACTGTATTTACAACCACGCCAGCATCAAATCCAGCATTTTCAGCAATTTGTCTTAAAGGTGCTCTTAAAGCTCTTTCTACAATAGCTGCACCAATAGCCTCATCACCTTGTAAATTCAAGCTGATTTTTGATTTTGCTTTGATTAATGCAGCTCCACCGCCTATTACTATACCTTCTTCAACAGCAGCTTTTGTGGCACTTAATGCATCATCAACTCTATCTTTTTTCTCTTTCATTTCAGTTTCAGTTGCAGCACCAACTTTAATCACCGCTACACCACCGCTTAACTTAGCTAGTCTTTCTTGTAGTTTTTCTCTATCATAATCTGAGCTTGTTTCAGCAATTTGAGCTTTGATTTGGTTAATTCTTGCATCAATATTTGCTTTCTCACCTGCTCCATTTACAATAGTTGTATTATCTTTATCAATAATCACGCTTGAAGCTTGACCTAAATCTTGGATACTAGCACTTTCTAAAGTTCTTCCAAGCTCTTCAGAAATCACTTCACCACCTGTTAAAATAGCGATATCTTCAAGCATAGCTTTTCTTCTATCGCCAAATCCAGGAGCTTTAACTGCTGAAATATTTAAAACACCTCTTAATTTATTTACAACTAAAGTTGCTAAAGCTTCACCTTCAATGTCTTCAGCTATAATTAAAAGTGGTTTTCCTGTTTTTTGAATTTGCTCTAAAATTGGTAATAAATCTTTTAAATTAACAATTTTTTTATCAAATAACAAAATAAATGGATTTTGCAATTCAGCTGTCATTTTTTCAGTATTTGTAATGAAATATGGGCTTAAATAACCTCTATCAAATTGCATACCTTCAACTACATTTAATTCATCATTGATTGATTTTGCTTCTTCAACAGTGATAACACCATCTTTTCCAACTTTTTCCATAGCATCAGCGATTAAATTTCCGATTTTCTCATCTGAATTTGCAGAAATTGTCGCAACTTGAGCTATTTCTTTTTTATCTTTAACTTCACGAGAAAGTTTTTTAAGTTCAGCTACTATAGCTTCGCAAGCTTTATCCATACCTCTTTTAACTTCGATAGGATTAGCACCTGCTGTGATATTTCTTAAACCTTCTTTAAAAATAGCATGCGCTAAAACTGTTGCTGTTGTTGTTCCATCACCTGCTTGATCAGCTGTTTTGCTAGCTACTTCTCTAACTAAAGAAGCACCCATATTTTCTAAAGAATCTTTTAATTCTACTTCTTTAGCCACACTCACACCATCTTTTGTGATAGTAGGAGCACCAAAACTTTTTTGGATTAATACATTACGACCGCGTGGTCCCATAGTAACTTTTACTGCGTCATTAAGTTTTTTAACACCTTCATAAAGTTTATTTCTTGCTTCATCTGAAAAAAATATTTCTTTTGCCATTTTTTATCCTTTTTTATTTAATAATCCCTAAAACATCTTCAACATTAAGAACTAAATACTCTTCATTATCAAGTTTAATTTCAGTCCCACCGTATTTTGCAAACATTACTTTATCACTTACTTTAATATCTTCTATTTCTTTACTTACTGCAACAACTTCACCATTTAATGGTTTTTCTTTAGCATTATCTGGTATAATAATCCCAGAAGCAGTAGTTTTCATTTCTTCTAAGCGTTTTACTAAAATACGCTTTCCTAGAGGTTGAAAATTCATTTTTTATCCTTTCTAAAATGTGCTATTTTTAGCACTCTTTGTTTTTGAGTGATAGAATTATACATTAAAGAAAGTTAATTGTCAATAAATTAAGTAAAATATATCATATAAGTTTAGTATATTACACTAAATTTTTATGATATATCATTATAAAGGTTTTTCATGAAAAAAATTCTTTACATTCTTTTAGGCGTAGTGTGCGTGGCATTATTAGCTATATATACATTACTATTTACAAGCATGGGTAATGATTTTTTAAAGCCAAGAATCGAAACGATTATTGCTCAAAAAAGCGGTATGAATGTTAAATTTGAAAATTTTAAAATTAGTTTTTCACAACTTGACATTAAAGCAAATATTGATGATAAATTTTTTGCTAACATAGAAGGTGGTATATCACCTTTAAGACTAGGGTTTGATTTAAACTATCTTTTAGGACTTAAACAAAATTATATTCAAGAACTTGGCTTAAAAAGCGATAAAGATTTTACATTTAAGGGCAATGTTGTAGGTAAAAGTAGCGATTTTTTAGTAAAAGGTAGTGGGTTTTTGTTTGATTCTAATCTTAGTTTAGATGCAAAAATCGTTGATTTTTCTCCTATAAATCTTGAATTTATTGGCAAAAATATAGATTTAGCCCAAATTTTAGATTTTGCTAATCTACCAAGATATGCTCAAGGAAAAATTAGTATTATCAGTGATATACAAGCTAAAGATTTAAAACCAAATGGTAATGCTTTGATTAATTTTTACACAAGTTCTATCAACAATACTCTCATTGAAAAAGATTTTAATCTAAGCCTACCAAAACAAAGCTATATAAAGGGTGAAATAAGATCTTTAATCCAAAACAATGAAGTTATATCTAAAAGTGAAATTTTAAGCAATTTTTTTAAACTTTATACACAAAAAAGTATTTATGATATAACAAAACAAAGCTTAACTAGTGATTTTGACATCAAAATAGATGATTTTAATCAATTTTCATCTCTAGCTAAAATGAAACTCCAAGGTAACAGTCAAATTCAAGGTAATTTACTTTTTGCAAACAATCAATTGCAAAAATTAGATGCTGACTTACTTGGATTTGGTGGTAGCTTAAAAGCTATTTTAGAAAATAATAATCTTAGCATCAACACAACCAATATAGAAGTAGCAGAGCTTTTAAAGACTATCTCTATGCCTGCTTTTATTAATTCTAAATTAGTTTTAGATTTAAAAGCACAAGGGATTGATTTTAAAAATTTCAATCTAAACACTAGGTTAAATAATGCAAATATAAATGTTATGGAATTTAAAAAACTAAGCAATCTTGATTTTCCAAAAACAAATTTTAACTTGCAGGCTAAAGCAAATGCAAAAAATTCTTTAATTGATTATGAAGCTTTGCTTGATTCAAACATAGTAAAAATACCTCAGCTAAAAGGCTCATATAATCTTACAAATAAAGATTTAAAAGCACAAATTAGTGCTTTTGTAGATAATCTTAATAAATTAAAACCTTTAACTAAGCAAGATCTCAATGGACCTTTAAATTTAGATACCAAAGTTGATCTTAAGGCAAATCAAATTCAAAATCTTGATGCAAATATTAAAATCATGCAAGGGCTTATCAATGCAAAATCTAATGGAAAAAGTTTACAAGCGAAAGTTGATAATATAAAATTAGAGCAACTTTTTCCTTTAATAGGACAAAAAGTTTTAGCTTATGGAGATGTAAATGCTGACATTGATTTAAAAACACTTGATTTTAACAATATTAATGGTGATTTTAAAGCAATCATTAATTCTTCTTTTAATGAAGTAGAATTATCTAAACTTTTAGAAAAAAAATTTCCAAAGAATACTTCAGCAAAAATCAATCTTGATGGAAAAATTTCTAAATCAATCATTGATTTTAATGCTAAAGCTCTAAGTTCATTTGCAAATATTAACTCATTAAAAGGAAAATTTGATCTTAATCAAATGGCTCTAGCAAGCACTTATAATATATCATTGCAAGATTTTTCCAAGCTAGGATTTTTAGTCGATAGAAACTTAAAAGGCAAGGCTGATTTTGAAGGAAAATTTGATTTTAAAAACGCTTTAATAGATGCAAGCGTTAATAGTAAAAATATATTTAATGGCTCATTAAATGCCACTTTAAAAAATAATATTTTTAATGCTAAAATGCAAAATACCGATCTTTCAAATTTAGCTCAAAGTTTAGATTTACCTGATTATTATCAAGCAAAATCAAATTTAAGTATTGACTATAATCTTTTAAAAGAAAGCGGTGTGGTGCTAATGAATTTAGCTGATGGACAACTTAAGAAAAACCTCATCACAAGCGCCTTAATGCTACTTTTACAAAAAGATATCACTCAAGATACATATCGCAATGGTGAAGCCAAAATAAATATCAATAAAAATCTTATAGATTTAAATTTAAACCTAGTGGCCGATAGAAGCAATATAAACATCAGCAAAGGCAAAGTTGATACAAAAAGTACTAAATTAAACATTCCTTTTAATATCGTCATTGATAGAGCAAATTTCAAAGGAATTATAAAAGGAACAACACAAGATCCTAAAGTAAGTCTTGATACAAAAAGTGTTGTAAATTCTATTGTTAATACAATAGGTGGAAATACTAGTGATGGTGCTAAAAATACGGGTAAAAAAGTAGATCAAGCAATAGATAAAATTTTTAACAAACTCTTCTAATAATCTAGCCTTTTTTAAAGGCTAGATTATTTAAAATAAACCAAATTTACCATCTTTTTTCTTATATAGCACTCTCATTTTTGCATCTATGTCATTAAAAACTAAAAATATATCTTTACTTGCTTTTAGTTTTTCCAATGCTTCATCAATTTCCAAAGGTTTATATAATTCAAGTTCCGTTGGAACTATCTCATCCTCTTCAATCACACTTGGTAATACTAAATTTTCTTTTATCTCATCTTGATGTTTATGGGTAATATTTTTATCATGCAATCTTCTTAAAACTTTAGAAATTCTATCAATAGCTAAATCTATAGCAGCGTATAAGTCTTTATCTTTTTGCTTTACAACCACTGTGTTAATACCAGCTAGGTTAATGCTAAATTCAGCCCAAAATCCTTTCTTTCCATGCCTTTCATCAGCACTTATAACACAACGTGCAGAAATCACATCTAAGCCATATTTGCTTAAAGCATCAAAGCTTTTTTCCACATACTCTTTTATAGACTCAGTTAGCTCAAATTGCTTTCCAACTATACTTGTATTCATTACTTCTCCTTTTTATGAAGTTAAATACATTATAGCACTTTAATCGTAAAAAAATAACTTTTTAAATAAAAAATAAATTTAAAATTTTAAAGGATCTAAAATAAGCGCACCATCTGCTGAAAGTTTTTTACCTTGAAAATACATTTTACAAAAAGAAACAATTAAAGCATGAAAAATTTGATAAAGCTCATATAACTTACATTCTTTTTTTAATAAAACACACAATTCTTGTTGATTTTTAGCTATGTCCTTTTTTAAAAAATCTGCCAACTCATCATAACTTTGGTACTCACAGCCTAAATAATTAGCTATTTTTGCACTATAAGCATCAACTACTAAAACTTCTTTTTTACATATATAATTTAAAATTCCATCTGCACTTTCTTGACCCAAGCCTTTAATACCTAAAAGCCATTCTCTATCTACTTCTTCTTTAAAAAGTTCAAAAGAATTAAAATCTTGGAAATATTTTTGAGTGAAATTTTTAATATATTTTGCCTTGGTATTATAAAATCCACTTGGCTTTATTAAAAGTGCTAGATCTTGAGTGTTTAACTTTGATAAATCTTCTATCTTAGTAATATTTGCTTGTTTTAAATTTATCAAAGCTTTTAACACATTTTTCCAGTTTGTATTTTGAGTTAAAACCACAGAAATTAAAATTTCAAACTCGCTTAAAGTATTATTTTCTAGCCACTCAAAATCGTTATAGTTAATATTTGCATTAACTAAAGCTTTAAAAATTTCATATCCGCTCATACTTTTTCACTCTTTCTTAAATGCATCAAAATAGCCTCGATCACATCATCATCGTCTTTACTTTTTGCTTTAATGACTTCTTTGCTCTCATCATCTTTTACAAAACAAATATTTTGCTCATAATTACTCACTAGTTTATAATGCTTGCTAGCTAAAATTTTTATAATGATTAAATTCAAAAACTGCTTTGTGAAGATATCAGGCTTGCCAAAACGATCATTCATCTCACTTTCTATCTCATAAACTTCATTAACACTCATACATTTACTAAGTCTTCTATAAAGTTCTAATCTCAAACGATCTTCACCAATATACTCACTATTTAAAAAGGCATTGATATTAAGCTTTAAATCTATTTTTTTCTCTTTAATTTCTTCTTTTTTGCTTAGCTTATTAATTTCATCTTCTAACATTTTAAGATATAAACTATAACCAATTTGCTCTATATGTCCACTTTGATCCACGCCTAATAAATTTCCACCACCACGAATTTCTAAATCATGATAAGCAAGTACGCTTCCTGAGCCTAAATAAGAATTACTCTCTAAACTCGTAAGTCTTTTTAAAGAATCTTTTGTGATTTTTTCCTTATCTTCAATCAAAAAATAACAATATCCTTGCTTAGCACTACGCCCTACTCTTCCTCTAAGTTGGTGCAAATCAGCCATACCAAAGCGGTCTGAATTTTCCACTATGATAGTGTTTGCATTTGCTAAATCAATACCACTTTCAACTATAGAAGTACAAAGCAATAAGTCATATTCTTTATTTTCAAATTTAATCATTTCTTCTTCAGTAGTTTTAGCATCAATTTTAGAATGCAAGATTAAAATTTTTAAATTCGGAAATAAATCTAAAAGATATTTTTTAGACCCATCAATACTTGCTATATGATTGTGTATATAAAAAATCTGTCCTGCTCTTCTTAATTCTCTTGAAATAGCTTCTTTAATCAAAGCGTCATTACTTTCTCTAACAAAGGTACGCACATCCAAACGATCCTCAGGTGGAGTTTGTAAAACACTATATGATTTTAAAGAACTAAGAGCTTGATTTAAGCTTCTTGGTATAGGCGTTGCTGACATAGATAAAATATGGGAGTTTTTACTTAATTCTTTGAGTTTTTCTTTTTGTTTTACACCAAATTTATGCTCCTCATCTATCACAACTAAACCCAAATTTTCACACTCAACCCCTAAAAGAGAATGCGTTCCTACCACTACACAAGGCTTATTTTCTTTTAAAAATGCCAAAACTTGTTTTTTTTCTTTAGCACTAGTAAAACGATCTAACTTAAAAACATCTATATTAAAAGAGTCAAATCTTCGTTTTAAGGTTTTAAAATGCTGGGCTGAAAGTAAAGTAGTTGGCACAAAAAACAAAGCCGTATAGCCACTTTTTACACAAGTAAATATAGCATTCATAGCAACTTCTGTTTTACCAAAGCCCACATCACCACTTAAAAGCCTATCCATTGCTTGAGAACTTTTTAAATCTTGAGTGATTTCTTGACAAACTTGACTTTGATCTTTAGTATAAAAAAATCCTGCTTTATTGATAAATTCATCTTGTAATTCTTGAGAAATTTTTAATTCTTTTGCTTTTATCAAAGCTCTAGCCGCTGCTAAAGAAACTATATTTGAAGCAATGGCAAATAATTTTTCTTTTAATCTTTCCTTGATTTTTAGAAAACTTCCTTTTCCAAGCTTATCAAGTAAAGGCACTCCACCACTTGCACCGATATATTTATCAATCATATACAAATTTTCAACAGGTAATAAAAGCTTATCGTTATTTAAATACCCAAGAGCGACAAATTCTTTTTTTGCTCCTGCAATTATAATAATCTCAAGACCTAAAAATTTAGCTATACCATAATCTTCATGTACAACAAAATCCCCAACTCTAAGCTCATCTATTACCAAACTTACTTTTCTAACTCTTTTACTTTTTTCTTTTTTATTTAAAGAGATAATAAGCTCATCTTGAGTGATTAGGTTGATTCTTTCTTGAGATATTTTTAATTTAATATTTGAAAATTCTTGTAATTTTAAAGCTTTAAACAAAGCTTCATTTTTTGCCAAAATAGTAATTTTTTTATCTTTGTGAAAGGTGAAAAAATCATGATTATAAGAACTTACTAAATCTTTATAAAATTTTGGTTCAGGTAAAATATTTTGATTGATTTTGCTAATATCTTCTTCAAAATCATTTACATCAAATTTTTTTATGCTTATGAAATTTAAATCTAAATAATCACAAAAATCATCAACACACCAAAATCCTAAAGAATTAACATCATTAATAATACTTTGGCTTTGGAAATTTTGAATTTTTTCTTGTAGATTTTCATATTGCTCTTGATTAAAAGCACTTAAAAATGGACAAATTTCAATTTTTGAAAGTTCATTTGGGATTGATTTTTGTGTATGAATATCAAAATATCTTATGCTTTCTATCTCATCTGAAAAAAGCAAAATTCTAAAAGGTTGTTCTTCGTTAATCGCAAAAATATCTATAATATCCCCGCGTATTGAAACCTCACCCTTATCTTGAACTATATCTACAAACTCATACCCACTATGTAAAATTTCTTCTTTAAATTTCTCTAAAACAAGAAGTGAATTTCTTTTAAGAATAATGTTTTTTAGATGCTTTTTCCCGGGGAGTTTTTGCAAAATTGTTTTTATAGGAGAAATTAAAATTTTATTTTCATCTTCTTTATGATAAGCATTTAAAACTTTACAAATTTCAAAAAGCTCTTTAGAAAAAGAGCGCAAGTCACTACCAAATTCTGCTCTAAAATCAGGTAAAACGAAAGTTTTTAAATTTAAAAATAAACAAACTTGAGCCAACTCATCTGCTTCTTTATCATTCTCACAAACTATTAACTCAGTTTTGTTACTTAATAAATATTCATATAATTTAGCTTGCATTTTCTGAATTTTCTATGCTCACATCAATAGTTGCAAGCTCTTCATCTTTTTCGATTATTTTACTGCTTCCATTAAATTTTCCACCATTTTCAATGCTTAATTGTTTAACTACGATATTACCATTAAGCACACCACCGGATAAAATTTCCAAAGAATCAACTTGCATTTCTCCTTCAAAAATCCCATTAATCACTATCTTACTTGCCTTAACTTTTCCTTTTAAAACACCACTTTTACCTATCACTATCACATTAGAAGAATCAATCACACCTGTAATCTCTCCATCTAAATGAAGCATAGAGTCAAAATAAAATTTTCCTTCTATTTTTGCTCCGTTTGAAATGACTGTAGTTTCGGATACTGTAGCAATAGAGCCTTTATTAAAGATTGCCATGGAACTCTCCTTTCTTTATCAAATATTTGTTCATAATTTTTTCGGTTTAAATCTATAAAAATTTTAGGATCTAAAAGTTTATTAATAAATCTAACCTCATAATGCAAATGTGGTCCCGTAGAAAGACCGGTATTTCCTGTATATCCAAGCAAATCACCTTTTTTTACAAATTGCCCTGCCTTAACAACATCTTTGCGCATCATATGTGCATATACTGTTTTAAAGCCAAAATTATGGATCAAAATCACTGAATAACCATAACCATTATTACTATATGCAGCATATTCAACTACTCCATTTGCCGGTGCATAAATAGGAGTATTTAAAGCTGCTCTTAAATCAATACCTGGATGAAACTCTTTTTTATTTAATATAGGATGATGGCGCCATCCGAAATTACCTGTGATTCCATTATCTTCTATCACATGGCCATTTGGAATTTGTGTTAAAAATAAATAGGCTTGATCGTTAGTAAGCTTAACTTTTTCCAATCTTTCTGGTATATCTAAACCCTCATCTTGCTTTAAACCTAAATTTTCTTCAATATCTGCAAGTTGAGTTTGGAGTTCATCATACAAGGCTGTTTTTTCCTCTAAACTTTTTTGCATACTTTCATTTTGAGAAAATAATTTAGTATTTTTTGCTGACAATGTTTCTTGCTCTTTTAAAAGCTCTGAACGCTTATCTGCTAAATAATTAATATATAAAGCACCCAAAACTATAACAACAAAAACAAAAGTAGTAAAATAAATAATTACTTTTTTTATGATCTGACTTAATAAAAAATGTCTAGAACCATTTACATCTGTGATAGTTAGCGTAAATTTATCTTTCATTATAGCCTCTTAAAAAATTTTCTACCAATACAAAAGAGCCAAAAACTAAATACAACTCATCTTTTTTTATTTGTTCAAATTTTTGATAAGCAATATCTAATTTTTCTAAATTTTCTAGCAAAACAGAGCCTGCTAAAGGTCTGTCTTTGCTTTCATATTCATAAATTTCAACTATTTTTATTATAGGCTTTAAAGCTCTTAAAATTTTATAAGAATCTTTATCTAAAAAGCAATTATAAACTAAATGAACTTTTTTTTCCTTGAAAATTTCAGCTAAAGTTAAAGCTGCCATTTCATTATGGCCTACATCAACAAAAATATTTTGACTTATTTGCTCACACCTTCCTTTTAAATCAAGTTTTGGCAAATTACTAATGCTGCAAATCAATTCTTTTTCATTTTTGGCACAAATTTTAGAAAAAGCTTCTAAGGCTAAAAAAAGATTATCTTTTAAAAAAGTTGCTAAATTATATTTTTGAATATATTTTTGCACATAAGGATAAATAGCCTTGTTTTCATCTAACGCACTAATATCTAAACTAGCTTGTTTTAATTTTGCTATTTTTTGAGCCAAATTTAATACTTTTGTTTCTTGCTTATGATTAATTAAAGCTTTAGCACTCATGGCTTTTAATTTTGTTCTTGCTATTTCATCTAAGTTTTTACCCAATAAATCTTGATGATCAAAACCTATTTTAGTAAAAATACTAAAATCTATCTCAAAAACACTTGTAGCATCGTACTCTCCACCTACTCCAGCTTCTAAAATCACATAATCACAATCTTTAAAAACAAAAAATGCTAAAAATGTAGCATACTCAAAATAGCTAAGTTTTTTCACATCATCTAAAAAAACACTTTCTAATTCTTCGTGTGCTTTTTCTAAAAGCTCATTGCTTGTAATTTTTCCATTTAACCAAAATCTTTCATTAAATTCAAAAATATGTGGACTAGTATAATGTCCTACTTTACATCCTTGCTCTAAGAGTAAAAGCGCTAAAAATCTACCTGTGCTTCCTTTGCCATTAGTGCCAATAATTTGAATATTTTTAGTTTTTGGGATAAATTTTTTATATTTTTCATACATACTAAACATAAAAAATCTACTGATTTTTTGTACATGCATAGTTTTTTGTGAAAGTGTTTGCTGGAATTTCATACTAAGCTTTTTGCATTAATTCTTTTAAAATATCGCCATCTGGAAATTCTTTTTTTTCTATACAAGAAGATGATAAAACAAGTCTAACTACTTCTTCTTTATAAATAAATTTATAATCATCTATAAGCTTCAAAGCTTTTTCCGTAAAGATTTGAGCATCTTCTAAGCTTTTACCCGGAAAAACAATTAAATAAGAACTTTCATCTAAAATCCAAATTTCAGCTAAATTTTTACATAAGTCTTTGAGGATTTTTTTAAACTTCCCACTAATAGTTTTAAAACTATCAATACCATAAGCATTAATAACATGTTCTATATTATTGATTTTAAAGAAAGATAAAGCATAATTAACCGCATAAAGCTTATAATTTTCATCAAGTTTTTTAAGCTCTTGAGCAAGACTCCATTGTTCTCTTTGCTCATCATTGCTTGTAGCTTGAATTTGAGTTTTAATTTGAGCTATTTGCTCGTTTGCATACAAAAGCTTATCTTTTAATGTATCAAAATTAATCTGCACATTACCATTTTCATCTTTAGTTAAAGCATTAATAAATTTCACATCTTCTTGGCTATTATCATAAAGCTTTGAAACCATTTCATTTAGACTTTCTAAATGCTGATTGAAAAAAGAAAGATTTTTTTGTATATAGTATTTATCTATTGCTTCTTTTTTTTGTAGCATCAAACAATATTCATGTGCAAATTCTTTTCTAGCAATCAATCTAGGGTTTTCTTTTAATTTTTGCTTAAATTGCTCTACTTCTTTACTCTCACCAAATAAAGGTTCTAAAGAAGCTAGTAAAAGTTCAGCTTGTTTTTCATAAGAACGTTCTTTTAGCATAGTGATAAGTTTTTCTATTAAAGCATGAAAATCCAAAAAAGCTCGGATATTAAATTCTTCTAATTTTTTTAAGAGTTCTCCATCTTCATAAGATTTTTCAAGTTCTTTCCATTTGGCTCTTAAAAGATATATGGTTTCTAAGTCCATAGCTTGGGATAATCTGTGTTGAGTAATTTGAGCAAGCTCTTTGATTTTTTTATCTTTACTAATACTAAGTTGTTGAATGATTAAGCCAAGCAAAGCATAAACATCTTCATATTTTCTACTTACCTGCCTATTGAGCCTAGAGACTAAAAACATCAAAAACTCATCAATAGTTCGAATGCTCTTTCCTTTTAATTCTTGTTTGTAAGAATCATCTAAAAGATTGGTGTATTTTTCTATTCTAGCTTTATTTGAACTCATCACTCCCGCTTTTTTAGCACACTCTTCAAACACCTCGCTATAATTTTCAGGAGTTGGATATAACTTACGCTCTTTTAGTTTTATCAATGTTTCTTTTGCAATTTCATTGATATGACTTGCCATTTTATTTATAACCCCTAATAGCTATAATAGAAACAAATTCATCAAAAGCTTCACTTGATGCATTTTTAATCGCTTCAAATCTTGCTTGATCACTGATAATAGAGTTTGGATTAATATCAAAATTATAACTTCCTTTAGTATTTACAATTTCTTCCTTGCCATTTTTATAACGCAACACAAACTCCAAATAAAGCTCTGCTTTATAATTAATCACATAACCATTTTTATCATAAACCATAGGATGAAATTCTAATTTTTTCATCGTGACTATAATAGAACTATCTGCATTATACTCATCTGTGATTTTTCTACCAAGCTTATTAAGCATAGCTTCTCTTAGAATATCTGTTATGTAAACACTGTTTTCAGGATCTTGTTTGCTAATATTGATTTTTAAAAATACATTTTCGCCCAAAACTCTACTTGCCATCTGCGAAGAGGGAATATATCCACAAGCTATGATGAAAAAAGCAAAAAACAACACTAGATATTTTTTCATTTAATCACCAAATTTACCAATTTCTTATCAATATAAATTTCTTTTACTATAGTTTTTCCTTCTAGCCATTTTGCAACATTTTCTTTAGCTAAAGCCAAAATTTCATCTTCTTTGGTCTCTGAATTTATTTCAATCTGCGCTCTTTTTTTACCATTAACACTAATAGCTATATTAAAACTATCTTTTACAAAAACTTCATCTTTTATTTTTAATACTTTAAAATTATCACATTTAAATAAATACTCACTAAGTTCAAAACAAACATGAGGGATGATAGGCTCTAAGATATTTAAAATAATATAAAAAGCTTCTTTTGAAACTTCTTTATGATTTATAGCATTTAAGGCATTTAAAGCCTCCATACATGCAGCTATTAAAGTATTAAAGGCAAAGCTTTCTTCATAAACTTCGAAAGATTTTTTCAAAGCTTCATATACTTTTAATCTAGCATATTTTTCTTCTTTATTTAAACTTTGATGATCAATTTCTTGTAATTTTCCACATTCTAAACTCATAGCCTTTTCATAAAGCCTATTGATAAATTTAAACGCACCTTCTAATGCACTATCGTTCCATTCAAGTTCTTTAGCAGGTGGTGCAGCAAACAATATAAACAATCTTGCACTATCTGCTCCATATTTTTCTATAATATAATCAGGATCAACCACATTCCCCTTAGACTTACTCATCTTAGCACCATCTTTAGTGACCATTCCTTGGGTTAAAAGTCTATTAAAAGGCTCATCATCTTTTAAATAACCCAAATCCCTAAGTGCTTTTTGGAAAAATCTAGCATAGAGTAAATGTAATATCGCATGTTCAATCCCACCAATATATTCATCAACACTCATCCAATAATTAACACTTTTTTCATCTACTGCTTTTTCTTGCCATGTTTTATCATCACTTGCAAAACGCGCAAAATACCAAGAACTTTCAAAGAAAGTATCTAAAGTATCGCTTTCCTTTTGTGCTTTTTTACCACATTTTGGACAAACGCACTCTTTCCATGTTTCATGCTTATCAAGCGGATTTCCTTCTCCATTTATCACCACATCTTCAGGCAAGGTAATAGGTAAATTTTCTATTTTTTGAGGAACTATGCCACAAGAATCACACTTAATCATTGGTATAGGAGCACCCCAATACCTTTGTCTAGAAACACCCCAATCACGAATTTTAAAATTGGTAACCTTTTTACCAATACCCAAAGATTCAATTTTTAAACTAATTTTTTCCCTAGCTTCATTGCATTCTAGTTGATCAAATTCGCCACTATTAATTAAAACACCTTCTTTTAAAGTATAACACTGTGTATCATTTTCATCTTTATAAATTACTTTTTTTATAGCCAAATTATAAGTTTTTGCAAACTCATAATCTCTTTCATCATGAGCAGGTACGCTCATAACAGCGCCGCTACCATAATCACTTAAAACAAAATTAGCCACCCATAAAGGAATTTTTTCTTTGCTTAGTGGATGGATTACATAAAGATTTAAAAAATATCCTTCCTTTGGTGCAGCTTGTCTTTGGCGCGGTGTTTGGTTTTGTATATTTTGAATTTTAGCTATAACATCTTGATCTAGTAACTTTTTATCAATTAATTCATTTACTATTTCATGATCAGGCGCTAAAGCAATGTAAGATACTCCATAAATAGTCTCAGCTCTTGTAGTAAAAACATTGATTTTTTTTGCACTGATTTTATCATTTTCTTCTATATCAAAATCAAAACTAAACCCTGTGCTTTTACCTATCCAATTCTCTTGCATAGTTAGAACTTGACTTGGCCATTTTCCTTCTAATTTTTTAAGATCTTGTAATAATTCATCTGCATAAGCGGTAATTTTTACATAATATCCTGGCATTTTTTTTCTAATGACTTCATGCCCACAACGCCAACATTTGCCATCTTCAACTTGCTCATTTGCTAAAACTGTTTTATCATTCTCACACCAATTAACTTCAGCTTCTTTAGTATAAACAAGCCCTTTCTCATACATTTTGATGAAAAATTCTTGCTCAAATTTAGTATATAAAGGATCAGAAGTAGCAAGCATTCTTTTTTTAGAAAAAGAAAAACCCAAAGAAGCAAGCTCATTTTGCATATAATCAATATTTTCATAAGTCCATTTTTTAGGATGGATACCATGTTTAATCGCAGCATTTTCAGCAGGCATACCAAAACTATCAAAACCTATAGGATGTAAGACATTAAAACCTTTTTTTCTATAATATCTAGCCATAGCATCGCCTATACTATAGTTTCTCACATGTCCCATATGAATTCTACCACTTGGGTATGGAAACATAGATAAAATGTATTTTTTTGGTAAAGAAAAATCATCTTTTGGTTCAAAATATTCTTTTTCTTGCCAAATTTTTTGCCATTTTTTTTCTATTTTACCTGCTTCATATGCCATTTTCACTCCTAATTTTCTTCTTGATTTTTTACTGAATCAACTATAACTAAAATCATTGAAAAGATATTAGCTATCAAAGCGCCAATTGCTAAAGTATAAACCATAACATTAGCTTCTGGATTAATTTGTATTAAAGCAAAAGCTGGAATTAAATGCAAATCAGCCACCAAAGAACTAGCAAATAATTCAGCTGCTAAGAAATTTCTAACCCCAATTTTCAATAAAGTAGAAATTAAATTCACACAAGCTGCAATAAATAAAGCAACTTCATTTTGATCATATAAAAATCCTGCGGTTGTAGTTAAGCTCATTAGAGCAAAAAAGATATAAATAACCTTACCCCAATTCATTTTTACACTGTTCCTTTTTCATACATCGCTCTTAATTTCTCTTTTTCTTGTTTTTTCTTAACTTTTTCTAATTCTTTTTGACGATACTGCGCAACACTAAATTTAAACCATAAAAGTGCTGGACTTGCTACAAATATAGAACTTGCAGTACCTGCTACAATACCTACTATCATAGTTAGAGCAAAACCTTCTATCATAGATCCACCAAAGAAATAAAGCACTACAACAGTAATTAAAGTTAAACCCGTTGTTAAAGTAGTTCTTGATAAAGTAGCTGAAACTGATTCATTAATAATTAAATCAAGTTTTGAATTTTTACTTGTTTTAACACCTTCTCTAATCCTATCAAAAATAATAATCGTATCATTTAAAGAATACCCAAGTACGGTTAAAACAGCCGCTAAAATATCTAAATTTACATCTATTTCAAATAACGCAATAGCACCTAAAGTAATGACTATATCATGAATTTCACACACAATAGAAGCCATAGCAAAACGCCATTCAAATCTTACTGCCAAATAAATCAAAATAGCAATCAAAGAAATTCCAACCGCCATAAGACCTTTATTGCGCAGTTCATCTCCTACTTTTGGACCTACTACATCCACACGGCGCACTTCAAATTTACCTGTATCTTTTAATAAATTTGCAATATTTACTCCAATATCACTTCCTAAACTATCGCTACTTCCTGAAAAACGAATAATCACTTCATTAGCACTACCAAATTCAGTAACACTAGCGCCTTTTAAATTTTCATTAATAGCTAAAGCTTTACGAATTTCAGCCAAAGGAGCTTTTTGCTCATATTGAAGTTGCACCAAAGTTCCACCGGTAAAATCAATACCAAAATTCAAACCCTTAGTAAAAAGGATAAAAATAGAACCAAAAAATAAAATAAAAGACAAAGAGATGGCTGCAAATCTCATTCTCATAAAATCATAAACATGTTTTTGACTAAAAAATTGCATTAAGGTCTCCTATATCCAAACCATAATCTTGTGTTATTGCTTTTTTCCATACGGTTCATAAACATTTCAAACATACCATGAGTTCCAACAATAGAAGTAATCATCGAAACTAAAATCCCAATACTCAAAGTCACCGCAAAACCTTTTACTGCACCTGTTCCATAAGCATAAAGCACCACTGAAGTAATAAGCGAAGTAATATTAGAATCTAAAATCGCACTCATTGCATGCTTATAACCATTTTCAACACTTTGCCTTATGCTAACACCTTCTCGTAACAATTCTCTAATTCTTTCATTAATAATAACATTAGAATCTACTGCCATACCCACAGTCAGTACAAGTCCTGCCATACCAGGTAAAGTCAAAGTTGCTCCAAACATAGCCATTACAGCAATAATCACTAAAATATTTGCCACTAAAGCAATATTAGCAAAAATTCCTGCTATACCATAATACATCACCATAAATGCAATAACTAATATAGAAGCACCTGCTAGGGCTATCATACTCATTTTAATACTATCAGCACCCAAAGATGGTCCAACACTTCTTTTTTCAAGCATTTTAACCGGTGCTAAAAGTGCCCCACTTCTTAAAGCAATAGCCACATCATGAGCTTCTTCTACAGTAAAGCTACCACTAATTTGGCCACTACCCCCACCTATTCTTTCATTAATTCTTGGAGCTGAATATACTTTATTATCCAAAACTATAGCTAAGCGTTTACCTACATTATTTCCTGTGTAGTCCCCAAATTTTTTCGCACCTTCTGAATTTAAGGTAAAATTAATCACAGGAAGATTATTACTTTGCGCAAAGCCTACTTTTGCATCTGTTAACATAGAACCATCAAGAATAGGTATAGATTTTACTAGATATTTAATTTGAGAATTTTTTGCATCTTCAAAAATCAAGTCTCCATATTCAGCAGCTTGAGCTGGAGTAAGATTATTTACCTGATCCATTCTAACATCATCTACTTCCATTAATTGCAAATGTGCAGCTTTTGCGATAAGCTCTCTAGCTCTAGCCTCATCTGCAGCAGTTTTAATACCTGGAAGTTCGACTAAAATTTTATCCTCACCTGATCTTGCTACATTTGGCTCTGCAAGGCCAAATTGATCAAGTCTGTTTCTAATGGTTTCTACAGCTTGTAAAATAGCTTGTTCATGAGTTAATTTAATTTCTTCTTGGGTTAAAGAAAGTGTGTAGTGTAAATTTTCATGTGTAATAGCCAAGCCTTTAATGTCTTTTAATAACAAATCAACCTTAGCTATATCATTTTCATCTAATAAACTAAATTCAATACTAGTATTATTTACTTTGATTTTATCAACAATAATATCTTCTTTATTGATAGAATAACTAAGAGAAGAGGCTATGGAATTAACCTTTGATTTAACCGCCTCTTCTACTTCTACACCTAATAACATATGCAAACCACCTTGCAAATCAAGTCCTAGGTTGATCTTAGCACCACTTTGGATTTGCATAAAAGAAGGTATGGAAAAAATTAATCCTATAAGAAAAACTACAAAGAAAATAATACTTCTATAAGTAATTTTTCCACTACACATCAATTTTCTTTGCTATGAAATCTCTAGAAATTTTTACAACTACATTTTCATCATTAAGCTTAACTTTGATAAAATCCTCTTCTGGTTTTACCACCTCGCAAATTATCCCACCATTTGTGATGATTTTATCTCCTTTTTCTAAAGATAAAACCATCAATTTGTGATCTTTTGCTTGTTTTTGTTGTGGTCTAATAACCAAAAAATAAAAAATCGCAAAAAGCACAATGAGAGGCAACAATGAAGTCCAAATATTTCCGTTTTCTGCCATTTCTTCCCCTTTTTTTAAAGTTCATAAATTCTAATTCTACCACTTTTAAAATAATAAAAGCCTTTTTTTCTGCACTTTTATTGTCAAATTTTATTTATTTTTCTTTTTTTGAAAATTTACTTTTTGAATTTATTTCACCATTTTTAAGTATATATGGTTTGGTTTTATTACTAAGAAATAAAAGTAAAATAGGATATTTTTATACCGGATTTTTTGTAGGAATTTTATGGTTTTGGTGGATAGCTTTATCATCAATTTATTTTGATTTAGCTTATTTAATTCCTTTAGAAATTATCTTAATAGGATTAATTTATGGATTTTTATTTTTAGTATGTTTTTTTCTTAAATATGATTTTTTAAGACTTTGTGGAATTTTTTTACTTAGTTTTGTTCATCCTTTTGGATTTGATTGGCTAAATTGGGGTGTTTTAAGTGTATATGGAATCTTTGATGCAAGTTATCAAGGCATTATAGCTATGTTTTTGATTGCTTATTTTTATTATGAAAAATACATTTCAAGATATTATAAAATAACAATCATTTTAATCCTTATTCTAATCGGAGCTCAATATAATCAAAAACAACCACAAACACTAAATTTAGACTATAAATTAATTCAAACTAATATCTCCCAAGATCAAAAATTCATACAAGAAAATTTACAAACTCACTCTAAAGATATATTTTATCAAATCAATCAGGCCATAAAAGAAGGCAAAGAAATAATTATTTTTCCTGAAACAGCTTTTGCCTTTGCTTTAAATAAAGCTCCAAGTTATTTACAAGCTTTAAAAGATTTATCAAAACAAATCATCATCATCACAGGTGCTATAAGTACCACACCTAATCATCTATACAATAGCACTTATGTATTTGAAAATGGCAACATACAAGTTTTTAACAAACACTATCTTGTACCTTTTGGGGAAGAAATTCCTATATTTAAAAACTTTTTTAAAAAACACCTTTTAAATATTGATGAATTTTCAAAAGGAAAGGAATTAAATCAATACACTCTAAATAATCAACTCATCACTAATGCTATATGCTTTGAAGCAACTAAAGAAAAACTTTACAAGAACTCAAAGATCATCATAGCCATTTCAAATAATGCTTGGTTTAATTTTTCAAGTGAGTATAAATTACAAAATTTTCTAATGCGCTTTTATGCAAATAATTATAATGTAAGTATATATCATACAGTTAATGGAAAAGAAAATGCTGTAATTAAGTCAAAAGAGATATTGATTTTAAAGATAAAAGAAAAACTATTAAAGCAAAATGAAGCTTAAAAGCTTCATTTTATAATGCTTTAAATTCATCAAGAGCGTCTAATTTTTCCCAAGGATAATCAGCTTGACCTACTTGACCACGAGCAGCTACATCAGCATACATGAAAGTATCTTTGCTTGGTTTATCAAGATTGAATTTATTTTTAATCCAATTTGGAGTTAATGGGAAAGTTTTCATTACAAAATCACTTAAAATATCATCATTTAATCTTGTGTTTGTTCCCATACAATCCACACTAACAGAAGTTGGTTTAGCCACACCTATAGCATAAGAAAGCTGTACTATACATTTTTTAGCAAGCCCTGCTGCTACGATATTTTTAGCGAGCCATCTTGCAGCATAAAGCCCACTTCTATCAACCTTAGTATAATCTTTAGAAGATTGTGCTCCTCCACCTATTGGAGCATAGCCGCCAAAGCTATCTACTATAAGTTTTCTTCCTGTTAAACCACTATCATGTAATGAACTGTGATTTACATATTTTCCCGTTGGATTGATTAAAATTCTTGTTTTTTCTGGACAAAAAAGCTCTTTTGGTAAATTTGAATCTAAAATCAATTCCATCACCAAAGCTCTTAGATCTTCTATTTTCATACTTTCAACACAAGGAGCTGAAACTACAATAGTATGGATGCTTTGAGGTTTGCAATTTTCAAAATTTTCTTTATTTACATAATCAATTGTCACTTGAGTTTTAATATCCACTCCAAGTTTATCAGGATTGTTTTTTGCAAACTCATATACTTTATCACAAAGCATTCTAGCATAAGAAATAGCTGCTGGCATATATTCTTTTGCTTCATTACTTGCAAAACCAAACATTATCCCTTGATCACCCGCTCCAATCTCTCCATCTTCTTGATCAACACCTTGATTAATATCAGGACTTTGCTCATTTAAAAATACCATTACATCTAAATCATCAGGATGTAAACATTGTTTTTTGCTAAAATGTGGATGCCCATCATAGCCAATATCTGTCAAAGCTTTTTTTACAATATTTTCATAATCTTGTTTTTCTAGTTTATGTTTTGATTTAATTTCACCACCAATTACTACTTTATTTCCTGCTACAAAAACCTCACTAGCAACCCTTGAATCTTTATCGTGAGTTAAGAAAGCATCCACTATAGAATCAGCTATAATATCAGCACATTTATCAGGATGTCCTGCACTAACAACTTCAGAAGTAAATAGATACATATTTTATATTCCTTATCATAAAAATTCTAGCTTTATTTTAACACAAGCTAGCTTAAAAATAAAAAAGCTTATTTAAGCTTTACTTTGTTAGAATAAATTAAAAATTTATCACTACAAAAAGGTAAAAAATGAGTTTATTTTCTTGTGCAATCAAACGCTATAAAGATGGAAATCTTATTTTACAAATTTGCATAGGTATTATTTTAGGAATTTTAGTAGGTGTTTTTTCTAAAGATTTAGCTATTTTTGCAAATATTTTTGGTGCTTTATTTACAGGAGCTTTAAAAGCTATAGCGCCAATTTTAGTTTTTATCTTAATCTTAACAACTATTTGCACAAAAGAATTTAACCATGGAAGCGAAAAAATAAAACATATCATTTTCTTATATATATTTGGAACTTTTTTAGCTTCTTTAAGCGCAGTTAGTATAAGCTTTGTCTTTCCCGTAGAATTAGTATTAACTGATATTGAAAAAGCTTCCACCACAAGTCCTGCACATATAGGCGAAGTATTTAAAACCTTACTTTTTCAAATCGTAGATAATCCTATCCACGCTTTATCTTCAGGAAATTATTTAAGTATATTAGCTTGGGCCATAGGCGGGGGTTTTGCTCTAAGGCATTGTTCAAATGACGCAAAGCAACTTTTTACTGATATCAACGAAGGTGTGTTAAAAATCGTTAAATTTATAGTCAAGCTTGCTCCTTTTGGAATTTTTGGACTTGTAGCAAATTCAGTTGCTCAAACAGGAGCAGCAGGACTTTTAAGTTATATTAAATTATTAATCATTTTAGTTTTAACCATGTTTTTTGTAGCCTTTGTGATTAATGCTTTGATTGTTTTTGCTTATACGAAGAAAAATCCTTATCCTTTGATTTTTATTTGCTTAAAACATAGTGCTGTTTTTGCATTTTTTACAAGAAGTTCTGCAGCAAACATCCCTGTAAATATGGCACTTTGCTCTAAATTAAATATCAATAATAATTTATATAGTATTTCTATTCCACTAGGCGCTACGATTAATATGGCAGGAGCAGCTGTAACCATAGCTATATTAAGTCTTGCAGCAGCTCACACAGTAGGCATTGAAATAAATTTTTTACAAGCTATGCTTTTGAGTGTTTTATCTGCATTTGCAGCTTGTGGAGCTAGCGGGGTTGCTGGAGGCTCGCTTTTACTTATACCACTTGCTTGCTCTTTGTTTAATATTGATTATGACATAGCTATGCAAGTAGTTGCGGTTGGATTTATCATAGGGGTTATCCAAGATAGTGTTGAAACAGCTTTAAATAGTTCAACAGATGTTTTATTTAGCGCTATTTGTTCAGATAATGAGCTTAATTTAAAAATTTAAGGAGGGCTTATGAGACATTTAATCACTACAAAAGATTTTAACAATGATGAAATCTTGGCTTTATTTAAAGAAGCAAAAGAATTTTTAGATGAACAATCACGTACATTTTTAGAAGGAAAAAGTGTTACAACAATTTTTTTTGAAAATTCAACACGCACTCAATCAAGCTTTGAAACAGCTGCAAGAAGACTAGGTGCTAAAGTTTTAAAATTAGATGTTTCAAGAAGTAGTTCAAGCAAAGGCGAAACACTTTTTGATACCGCTGCGAATTTAGATGCAATGGCACCAAGTGCTATTGTAGTTAGACACAAAAACTCAGGTGTGCCTCATACTTTAGCAAATTATACTCATTGCCCTATAGTTAATGGGGGTGATGGCAAACATGCTCATCCTACCCAAGCCTTGCTTGATCTTTTTACTATAATGGAGCATTTTGATTATAATGTAAAAGGTAAAAAAATAGCAATAGTAGGAGATATTAAAAACTCACGCGTTGCTGCTTCAAATTTAGAATTATTACCTCGTTTTGGTATAGACATTACCCTAGTAGCCCCACCTCATTTTATGCCAAATTATCCTATCAAAAAAACAAATAAACTAAAAGAAGTTATTGATGATGTAGATATTATCATGAGTCTTAGAACGCAAACTGAAAGACACAATATTCCAACCTATGCATCACTTAAAGATTATGCAAATGATTTTTGCATTAGTAAAGATTTAATAAAAGATAAAAATCTCATTATCTTACATCCTGGTCCTGTACATAGAAACATTGATATTAGCGATGAAGTAATGGCTGATAAAAGATGTAAGGTTTTAACTCAAGTTAAAAATGGTGTTGCCATTAGAATGGCTGTATTAAAAAAACTCATTTTAGAAAGCTAAAATCATGCAAAATTGGAACTTAAGTACATTATTTAAAGATGAGCAAGAATTAAATCTTTTTTTACAAAAAACCCAAGATGATGCTTATGAATTTAAAAAACAATATGAAAATAATCTTCATAGTTTAGACAATGAGCAATTTTTACAAGCTTTAAAAAACTATGAAGAATTAATCTTAAAACTTTCTCACATACTAACCTATGCGTATTTAAATTTTGCTCAAGATACCACAAAAGGTGCTTTTTATGCAAAATATGAAAATTTAAGTAAAAAAATAGAAGAAAATCTCTTATTTTTTGAACTCGAATTTTGCGAATTAAAAGAAGAAAAAAATAAAACTTTCATCACATTTTGCAAAGATTATGAGTTTTATTTAAATAATCTTATCAAACACAAAAAACACAATCTTTCTAAAAAGGAAGAAAGAGTCATCTTAGCTCTATCAAGTACAGGTTCAAATGCATTTGCAAGATTATTTGATGAAACCTTTAGTGCTTTAAAATTTAATTTTGAAGGACAAAAATTAAGCGAGGAAGAAATTCTAAGCAAGCTTTATGATAAAGATAGAAGCATTAGAAAAAAAGCTTCAAAATGCTTTAGCAAAACCTTAAAAAAACAAAACAAGCTTTTGGTATATATTTTCAATATGATTAAAAGCGAGCTTGCTAGTATTTGCGAGTTAAGATCTTATGAAAGTCCTGAAACCCCAAGGCATATAAGAAATCAAATTTCTAAAAAAAGTGTCGATGCGCTTATTAGTGCTAGCGAGAACAGCTTTGATATCGTTTCCAAATTTTACAATGCAAAGAAAAAAAATCTAGGATATAAAAAGCTAAAAGATTATGATCGTTATGCGCCTATTGGAAAAGAAATGCAAGTTGATTTTGATCAAGGAAAGGATATCGTTTTAAAAGCCTTTGAAAAATTTTCTAAAGATTTTTATATGATAGCAAAAGAAGCTTTTGAGAATAATTGGATCGATGTTTATCCTAAAGAATTTAAACAAAGCGGTGCTTTTTCTCACTCAAGCACACCACTAAGCCATCCTTTCATACTTTTAAACTATACCAACCAAAGACGTGATCTTTTTACCCTGGCTCATGAGCTAGGCCACACTATACATCAAAAACTTTCTTATAAAGTAAGTTTTTTAAATCAAGATACACCTCTAACTACAGCAGAAACTGCTTCAGTGTTTGCAGAAATGTTAATTTTTGATTATATTAAAGAAAATTTAGACAAAGAAGAGCTTCTGTCCTTATATGCAGCAAAAATCGAAGATATTTTTGCTACTCTTTATAGACAGATTAATCTTACTACTTTTGAACGCAGATTTCATGCTAAAAAAGAAGAGCTAAGCGCTCAAGAACTAAGTGCAATTTGGCTTGAAGAATCAAGAAAAATGTTTCAAGATAGCGTAGTTTTAACCAAAAACTATGGCCTTTGGTATTCTTATATACCACATTTTATACACTCCCCATTTTACTGCTATGCTTATGCTTATGCACAACTTTTAGTTTTAGCACTTTATGGTCTATATAAAAGTGGTAAATGTCCTGATTTTACTTCAATTTATATTGAGTTTTTAAGTAGTGGGGGAAGTAAAAGTCCAAAAGAACTTGTAGCTATGTTTGGCTTTGATATAGAAAGTGATGAGTTTTGGAATATAGGCTTAGAACAAGTTAGAATACTAGTAGATGAATTTTTAAGGCTAAGTAATGATTGATAAAATTTTAAATAATAAAAATTTTATAGGTTTAATGCAAAAAAGCATTTATGAATGTTTACAAATTTTAATCCAAGAAGATATTGAGTTTAATATCATTGTAAATGCTAAATTTGTTACACTCGAACCTCCTTTGCCACCAGAATTAGATGTAGTGAGTAAAAATCCTTATTGTCTTTTTGCTCTTGGTGGCTATACTTTTAAATCTATAGTTTTAACAAATGAGCATATAGAATTTCATGCAGGTTTTGGACCTGATGATTTTGCAACCTTTGTGAAAGTGGATTTAGGGGCAATCACTCAAATTCAAGTTGAAGATAATATCATTTTTGTTAATTTTTCAAACTATTTCAAAAAGCAAAATGATCAAAAATTAAAAGAAAAATCCATGAATGCTTTTTTGAACAATCCTAACAATAAAGATTTATTTAAAAAATGAGGTTTTTTGAAGGTTTAAATGATAGCCAAAAAGAAGCTATCATACATATTGATGGAGCTATGCTGATACTAGCAGGTGCAGGTAGTGGAAAGACTAAAACCATTACCACTAGACTTGCTTATTTAATCGATCATGTAGGTATTCCTGCGCAAAATACCCTCACACTAACCTTTACAAACAAAGCTGCTAATGTAATGAAAACAAGAGCCTTGGCACTTTTACAAGATCAAAATTTACACAATCCCCTTTTATGCACTTTTCATAAATTTGGCTTGTTATTTTTAAGACTTTATAGCGAAAGAATTAATAGGGCAAATAATTTTGTCATTATTGATACAGATGATAAAAAGAAAATACTAAAAGATTTAGCTAGCGAAAATTTGCAAAGCTCTTTAGCAAGCATAGGTGCTTATATTTCAAATTTTAAAAATCAAAGCAAAAGTGCTCAAGAAATACGCAAAGAATTAGAATTTTTAAAAGATGAAAAAAACAAAAATTACGAAGAAATCATTCATTTATATGAACAATATGAGTATTTTTTAATCCAAAATAATTTCATGGATTTTGATGATTTACTCATGCTAACTAATAAAATTTTAGAAGATGAACAATTTGCAAAAGAGCAAAGTCAAAAATATACTCATATAACAGTAGATGAGTATCAAGACACCAATGCCTTGCAATATCAAATTCTAAAAAAACTTTGTGCGTCTCATGAAAACATTTGCGTGGTAGGTGATGATGATCAAAGTATTTATGGTTGGCGCGGGGCTAAAATAGAAAATATCTTAAATTTCAAAGAACAATTTAACAATGTAAAATTAATTAAATTAGAGCAAAACTACCGCTCAACTAGCGCTATTTTACAAGCTGCAAATGAGCTTATAGAGCATAATAGAAAAAGACTAGGAAAAACTTTAATTTGCACCAAGGATGAAGGCGAAGAAATTACAATTTTGCAAAATGATGATGAAAAAATTGAAAGTTTTAAGGTTGTAAGAGAAGTTTCAAAACTTTTAAACTCGGGGATTAATCCTAGTGAAATAGCCATACTTTATAGAGTAAATGCCCTATCTCGTGCTCTTGAAGAAGCTTTTAGCAAAGAAAAAATTCCTTTTAAATTACTAAGTGGAATTCGTTTTTATGAAAGAGCTGAGATTAAAGATATCATTTCTTATTTAAGATTACTTTCAAATTTAAATGATGATTATTCTTTTAAACGCATTATCAACCGCCCTAAAAGAAATTTTGGTAATGCAAGTTTAGAAAAGCTAGAAAATTATGCTAAAGAAAATCATTTGTCTTTATTTGAAAGTCTATGTGCTTTGCAAGGAAGTGGTTTTTTTAGTAAAAAAACAGACAAAGAATTAGAAAAATTCATACTAAGCATACACAAAATCAAAGAAAAAGATGATTTACTTGCAACGATTTTAACCTTAGAAGAAGAATTTAAAATCAAAGAATTTTATAAAGATAACCCAGAGAGCGAAGATAAGCTTTTAAATATAGATGAACTTTATGCCAACTTAAAAGATAAAATCACTCATGGAAATTATAATGGCTTAGATGATATTTTAAATGAAATTTCTTTACTTAATGAGCAAGATGGACTTGATAAAGAAAGTATTTGTATTATGAGTATTCATGCAAGCAAAGGACTTGAGTTTGATTATGTTTTTATCATAGGCTTAGAAGAAGGATTTTTCCCACTCACTAGCGAATCAAGCAATATAGAAGAAGAAAGAAGACTTGCTTATGTAGCAATCACTAGAGCTAAGAAAAAACTTTATTTAAGTTATGCTAATTCTAGATTTTATAAAGGAAGTCGCACAAGATTAGAAAAAAGTAGATTTTTTGGCGAGAGCAATGTAATCAAAAAAGAATTAACACTAGATCATCAAAAAAATTGCTATAAAAAAGGCGATTTAATCAAACATAAAATTTTTGGTATAGGCAGAGTCACTGGGGTAAGTAAAATAGGAGCTGAAGAAAAACTCACGATTAATTTTGGAGGCATAGAAAGAATGATAATGTCAAGTTTTGTGGAAAAAGTGATATGAATAAACTTTTTGTGGCTTACAAACCAAGCGGAATGAGTTCTAATGCTTTTTTAGGTAAACTCAAAAAAAAATATAAAAATAAAAAAGCAGGTTTTTCAGGAACACTTGATCCTTTTGCAAAAGGTGTTTTACTCATAGCCTTTGATCAATACACAAAACTTTTTCGTTTTTTTGATAAAAATCCAAAGGTTTATAAAGCAACACTTTGGCTAGGTGTGCATTCACTAAGTCTTGATAATCAAAATATCAAAGAAATCAATCTTATAAATGCTTTTGACGAACAAATTTTAGAACAAATTAAAAATGAACTTTTAGGTAAAATTACCTACACCCCACCCGCATTTTGTGCAAAAAAAATAGATGGGGTGCGCGCTTATGAGCTTGCAAAAAGAGGTTTTGAAGTCAATTTAAAGCCCTGTGTTATGGAAATTTTTTATACTAAAATTCTACATTACAACCATCCTTTTTTGACTATAGAAATAGTAGTTAGTGAGGGTTCTTATATACGCTCTTATTGTGAGTTATTTGCTAGAAAACTTGGTATTAAAGCCACACTAAGCTCATTAGAGCGTTTAAGTGAGGGAAGGTTTTTTTATGAGAATGAAAAAGAGTTAAATCCTTTAGCTTATTTAAATCTTAGAAAAAATACGATAAAATATCCCCAAAAATTACACAATGGACAAAAAATATTTTTGGACGATTTGGAAATTCAAGAAGAAGGTAGCTATATTTTAGAAGAAAAAAATTTTTTTTCTATCATTTCTATCCAAGATAATCAAGTGCAATATTATTTAAATAAGGTATTAAAATGTTAATTTTATCAAGAAAAGAAAATGAAAGCATAAAAATCGGAGATGATATAGAAATTAAAGTAGTTCAAACAGGCAAAGGCTATGCTAAAATAGGCATCGAAGCTCCAAAGTCTTTAATGATACTACGCAAAGAGCTTATCGAACAAGTAAAAAGTGAAAATTTACATGCAATTAGCGATGAAACGATAAAACTTGATGATCTAAGTAAAAAGCTTAAAAAATGAAAGCTTATGCAAAAGCTAATATTTTTTTAAAAATCATAGGAATTGATTCAAGATCTTATCATTTATTACAATCACGCTTTGTTTTGTTAAAAGAGATTTTTGATGAGTTAAGCTTTAGTGATGAAAAAACCAAAGAAGGATTTGAAATCACTGGAAATTTCACCCAAGATACCATCATACACAAAGCTTATAAAGAATTAGAAAATTTAGGATTTTCTAATGAATTAAATGAATTTTTTAAAGACAAAAGTTTAAAGCTTATCAAAAACATTCCTATAGGTGGAGGTCTTGGTGGAAGTAGCACTGATGCGGTGACATTTTTGCTTATGATCAACGAAGCTTTAAATTTAAAACTCAACCAACAGCAATTTGAACAAATCTGCCAGAAACTTGGCTCTGATTTAATCTTTTTTTTAAGCGGATACGATAGTGCAAATGTTAGCGGGTGTGGCGAGATTGTAGAATATTTTGAAGATGATTTTACCCAACTTGATTTTACTTTTCCAGCTATTGAATGCTCAAGCGCAAAAGTATATAAAGCATTTGATGAAAGCTCATATGATTTAACAACGAATTTAAATTTAGCCAAAACACTTAAAACACTCAAAACAAGTGAAATTTTAGAGTATAAAAATACTGATTTAAACGACTTATTTGCTCCTTGTGTAAAAATTTATCCTAAAATGCAAACTTTTCTTAATGAAGCTTATTTTTTAAGTGGAAGTGGAAGTGGAGTTTTTAAGGTTAAATAATGAAAAAAACTATAGTTAAAAACAAAAAAGCTTTTTTTGATTATGAAATTTTGGAAAAATTTGAAGCAGGTATTGTTTTAAAAGGTTCTGAAGTAGTAGCACTAAGAGCTAGTAGAGCAAATTTGAAAGATTCTTTTGTGCGTATTATCAAGGGTGAAATTTTCTTACTTAATGCTCATATTTCTCATCTTAGCACTACTCATTCATTTTACAAACACGATGAAAAAGGCGCACGAAAACTTTTAATGCATAAAAAGCAAATCGATAGACTTTTTGGTAAAATTAGCACCCAAGGTTTTACTATAGTGCCATTAGAACTTTATTTTAATGAAAAAAATAAAGCAAAAGTCTTAATAGCCTTAGCCAAAGGAAAAAACTTACACGATAAAAGAGAAAGCTTAAAGAAAAAACAAGCAGATCTTGAAGCAAGAGCTGCTATGAAAAATCATTATTAAAAAAGGATTTTGATGAAAAAATTTGCTTATTTATTTTTTACATTTGCTTTTGCATTTTTAATAAATGCTTGCTCAAGTGAAGAAAAAATCGAAAATGAATTTGCTTTTGCTGAGTATAAAATGGGTGATGAAATTCTTTTAAAAAGCGTCAATGGCGGTGAAAAAACCTTAGTAAGAACACAAAATGGTTTTATGGTAAAGGGCGAAGAAAATAAAATTTTAATGTTTGATTTTTTTGGAACCTTTTGCACACCTTGCCAAGAAGAAGCTGCTCATCTGACAAGCTTATGGCAAAAAAATACCGATAATTTTATCATCATAGGGCTAAGTCATTTTGAAAATGTAAGCGATCAAGCCGTAAAAGATTTTGCCATTAAATATGGGGCATATTATTTCTTAAGCAATTCTAAAGAAAATGATAGAATTGTCGCACAAGCTTTAAAAGATATTAATTACCAAAGCATGGAGCAACTTCCTTTTAAAGTAGTTTTAAAAGATGGTGTTTATCAAGATTTAACAGACTTTTGGAATAAAAACTCAAAAAATTATGTGAAATATTATCTTGGAAAAGTTTCTACCGAAACTATGCAAGAAGATATCAATAGGATATTAAATGAGTCTAAAAAGTGAAATTTTAGAACAACAAAAATTAGCAGAACCTAAAATGTTTAAGGTTTTGCTTTTAAACGATGATGTTACCACTATGGATTTTGTAATTGAAATTTTAATGAATATTTTTCATCATGATTTTGAAAAAGCAAGTGCGATTATGCTTGAAATTCATCATCAAGGAAGTGGAGTTTGTGGTATATACACAGAAGAGATTGCGCTTAGTAAAAAACAGCAAGTTGACACAGCAGCAAAAAACAATGATTTTCCACTCCAAACAAGGATAGAAGAACAATGAAATATAAAGAATTAATTGACTCATTTATACCAAATGCAAGACATTTAAGCTTTATCAATCATCATGAATTTATCACTTGTGAACATTTGCTTTTTGCTTTAGTTAAGCTTAGCAATGATTTTAAAAATCTACTTGAAGAAATCGGAGATGGTGATTTACAAGGCTTTGAAAATGAATTAAAAAATTATCTAGCTAAAAATAATGAAATTTTAAAAAAAGAAATAGAACCTATTTTTTCTGTGATCTTGGAAAATATACTACACAAACTAAACGCAAAAAATCAAACAAATGTGATTGATTTTATCATCGCACTCTGTAAAGAAGAAAAAGCTTATTCTTATAATATTTTAAAAAAACACCTAATAGAAGAAGAAAAAATAAAAGAATTGTTACAAAATGCTAAATTTGAAAATTTAAAAACCCATACCATAGAGCTAGTTGAGCTTGCAAAAAAAGGTAAAATAGATCCTGTTATAGGTAGGAAATTTGAACTTGAAAGAATGATGCAAATTCTAAGCCGACGCAAAAAAAATAATCCTATTTTAGTTGGTGAGCCAGGCGTTGGTAAAAGCGCTGTTATAGATGGGTTAGCACTAGCTATAGCTGAAGAAAAAGTACCAAAACATTTAAAAAACTCAAAAATTTATAGTCTTGATATGGCAAGCTTGCTTTCAGGGACAAAATACAGAGGTGATTTTGAAAAAAGACTAAAAGATATCATTAAAGAATTAGAAAATATCCCTAATGCTATTTTATTTATAGATGAAATTCACACTATAGTAGGAACTGGCGCAAGCAATGAAAGTCATGCAGATATGTCAAATTTATTAAAACCTGCATTAAGCAATGGCAACATCAAATGCATAGGTGCAACTACTTTTATAGAATACAAAAATACTTTTGATAAAAACAAAGCTTTAAGTAGAAGATTTGCAAAAATTGACATAGATGAACCAAGTGAAGAAGAGTGTTTTTTGATCTTACAAGGCTTAAAAAGCAAATACGAAAATTTTCACAAAATCAAAATCAGTGATGAAATTTTACAAACAAGTATAAAACTAGCAAAACAATTTTTACATGATAAATTTTTACCAGATAGCGCGATTGATTTAATTGATGAACTTGGTGCAAGCTTTGCTTTAGAAGATAAAAAAAGTAAAAAAATAGTAAAAACAAAAGACTTAGAAAATACTTTAGCAAGGATGACACATTCTCATAAAATTTATGAAAGCGATCAAGGTAAAATTCTTAAGAACTTAGAGCATGATTTAAAACAAAACATCTTTGGGCAAGATGAAGCTATTAAAGCTTTGTGTTCTATTTTAAAACAAAGCTATGCGGGATTAAAAGGTAAAAATACCCCAAAAGGTGTATTTTTATTTACCGGATCAAGCGGGGTTGGTAAAACCGAACTTGCTAAAAATTTAGCACAAATTTTAAACCTTAACCTTGAAAGATTTGACATGAGTGAATACTCACAAAAACACGATGTGAGTAAACTCATAGGAACTTCAGCAGGTTATGTGGGCTATGAAGATGGTGGCTTGCTTAGCAATAGTATTAGAAAAAATCCTTTTAGTGTGGTTTTATTTGATGAAATAGAAAAAGCTCATCCTGATTTAACTAATACCTTTTTACAAATTTTTGATAATGCAAGTTTGACGGATAATAGTGGATTAAAAGCTGATTTTAAAAATACTATTATCATTATGACTTCAAATTTAGGTCTAAAAGAAAGTAATGAGCTTGGTTTTTTAAGCAGTGATAAAGAAAAAAGTAATAAAGCCATAAAAGATTTTTTTACGCCTGAGTTTATCAACCGTATAGATAAAATCATTCATTTTAATGACTTAAATCAAGAAATTTTAGAACAAATCGTTCAAAAAGAGCTAGATTTAATGGCAAAAAATTTAAATAACATCACCATAGAAGCTGATAAAAAAGTAAAAGAATTTCTTGCTAAAAAAACCAATAACAAAGATTTTGGAGTAAGATTATTAAAACGCATTATTGCTGAAGAATTAGGAGAGAGATTGAGCGATGAGATTTTATTTGGAAAATTAAAAAATGGTGGTAAATTAAAACTCAAACTTTCCAAAAATGAAAAAATCGAATTTGTATTCTAAACTTTTAAAAAGCCCTGATGATGCGCCTGTTTTTATTAGTGAAAAACTAGAGGTAGACTTTATACCCCATGCTTATAGCTTAGGGCTTTTTCCATGGACTAGCAATCCTGTTACTTGGTGGTGCCCTTCTCCTAGAATGGTACTTTTACCTGATGAAGTGCGCATACAAAAAAGTATAAAAAAAGCTTTAAAAACTTATGAAATAAGACTTGATTTTGATTTTAACTCGCTTATAAGTCATTGCGCAAAAAGAAAAAAAACTTGGATAAGTCAAGAATTTATACAAGTTTATACAAAGCTTTTTGAGCAAAATTTAGCTCATAGTGTCGAAGTTTATGAAAATGATGTTTTAATCGGCGGTTTATATGGACTTATCATAGGCAAAATATTTTTTGGCGAAAGCATGATAAGCCTTAAAAAAGATGCTTCAAAAGTATCCCTAATAAGACTTTGTGAGCTTTTAAAACCATATGATTTTTTAATAGATTGTCAAGTGCCTAATGAGCATTTAAAATTTATGGGTGCTAAAGAAATGACAAAAAAAGATTTTTTAAAAACACTAGAAAAAAAAGTTTCACTTGAAAGTGGCTTTAAAAATTTCAAAAATTTACTATAAAAAGATATACTTATATATAAACAAAATTGCATAAATATTTTGGAATGATTTTTGCTTTTAGTCTATAAAAGCTTTATTTTAAAGGAAAAACTATGATAAGCCCTTTTAAGTCAAAAGAACTTATTGTTGATGCTTTAGCAGGAAGAAACCTAAGAAGTCAAATGATTAATTCTAACCTTGCAAATGTTGATACTCCTTTTTATAAAGCAAGAGATATAGAATTTGAAACTGCTTTAGTTAATAGAGCAAATGAAATTTTTAAAAAGAAAGATACCAAAGAGCTTGAATTAGCAAGTACGAATGCAAATCATCAAAAACCTTGGAAATTTCCAGATCCTAATAAATCAACCATTTATTTAAGAGATGGACATTTAGCAAGAAATGACGCAAATACAGTAGATCTTGATGTAGAAACTACTGAAATGAGTAAAAATACTATGATGATTACTGCTTTAGATGGTGTTTTAAGAAGACAAAGTAATATTTTTTCAACCATCATAGACACAAGCTCTAAATTAGGCTAGGAGAAAAATAATGGCTTATTTAAGTGATTTTGATATTAGCGGATACGGACTTAGTGCTCAACGCTTTAGAATGAATGTAATTAGCTCAAATATAGCTAATGCAAACACTACTAGAACAGCAGAAGGTGGTCCGTATAGAAGAAGAGAAGTGATTTTTAAAGCAACTGATTTTAATGAATTACTAAATAAACAAATCGCTAAAGATAATAATTTTTTAGAATATGAAAATCCTTTAAATGATCCTGCTTCGCAAAAAGATGCAAAACCTGCTATAATGAGCGTAGTAGTTGATAAGGTTGTAAGAGATGATAAAGATTTTCGTATGAAATTTGATCCATCTCATCCAGATGCGAATGAACAAGGCTATGTTGCTTTTCCAAATATAAACCCTGTCGTTGAAATGGCCGATTTAATAGAAGCAACAAGAGCTTACCAAGCAAATGTAAGCGCTTTTACAAGCACTAAAACTATAGCACAAAGTGCGATAGATTTACTAAGAGGTTAATAAATGAACACTATTAATGGTATAAATCAATTTAACAATGTTAACAATAAAAATAATAACAACTCAAATAATATAGGTGATGAATTTTCAAGCTTATTAAAAAATTCTATTAATAACCTTAATAAAACTCAAGAAACAGCTGAAGCTGCTATGGTAGACATCGCAACAGGTGAAGTAAAAGACTTACACCAAGCGGCAATTGCGATTAGCAAAGCTGAATCAAGTATGAAATTTATGCTTGAAGTTAGAAATAAGGCTATAAACGCATATAAAGAAATTTCAAGAACTCAAATTTAATATATGCTTTCAAACACCATTAGAAATAGAGTTTCAAAGGTAGCTTTTGCTTTTTGTATGGCTCTGTTTTTTATGGCCTTGTTTTTACTTTCTACTTTTTTTCTAACCTCAAAACGCCATATACCAAATACTCAAAAAGAACAATATTTTTCTGCTCTTAGAGGTAATATTATCACAAGCGATAATTTCACCGTAACTTCTAGTAGGCAAATTTATAGAGCAGAGATTGATCTAAGAAGTTTAAATCCTGATAAAAAAGAATTATTTTTAACACTTTTTCAAATTTATAGTGGCGCAAGCGATGAGCAAATGCAAGATATCAAAAAAAGAATGCTTGCAAAAAAAAGAAGAAGTTATAATTTTATTTTACTCCAAGATATTAATTCAAAAGATGCAAGTTATTTAAAAGAATTAGCTAAAAAGCTTTATACTCAAGGCTTTTTTAAGTCTTTTACAAATAACAACGGCAGGGTTGAAACAAGAGGGCTTGATATCATAGAACACAAAGAAGATCGTGTGTATATGCCAAAAGACTCACTTACCCCAATTATAGGCTACACAAGAACTTATATGGATGAAAAAAGTGAAATTTTCAAAAATGTTGGTATAAAAGGCTTAGAAAAATATTACAATGAATGTTTAAGCCCTTTGCAAAATGCAAAAATCCAAGGTTTAAGAGATATAGGTGGCAATATTATCTTAAATTTACACTCTTATGAAAAGCGTAAAATAGATGGTTGCAATTTATACTTAAATATTTCACTAAAACTTCAAAAAGGCTTAGAAAAGGCTATTGATAAAAGAAATGAAGATCTAAAAGCTAATGAAATTATAGTTGCAATTATGGAAAGTAAAAGTGGAAAAATTTTAGCCCTTGCTAGCTCAAGAAGATACGATCCACAAAATCGTGGAAAAGATCTATCTGTGCTTAATGCAAGTGCGATAGAATATGGCTATGAAGCAGGTTCTGTTATAAAACCTTTTATATTTACTACCGCTTTAATGCTTAATAAAATCAAAGTTGATGAAATCATTGATACTCAAGGTGGACAATACAAACTTGGTCGTTTTACCATACGCGATGATCACAAAAAAAACAAAATGAGCATGGAAGAAGTTATCACCTACTCTTCAAATGTTGGTATGATTAAAATCGCTCAAAGATTAAGCAATCTTGAAATTATCTCAGGACTTAGAATTTTTCGTTTTGGAGAAAGAAGCGGCATTGATCTTCCTTATGAACAAAAAGGAGAAATACCAAATCCGAAAAGATTAAGAGAGGTAGAAAAGTCTGTATTAAGCTATGGATATGGCTTAAAAACAACATTCATACAACTTTTAGCTGCTTATAATGTATTTAACAATGATGGAATTTATATCACTCCACAACTTTCAAATAAAATTTACCAAGATGGACGTTTAATAAAACTTGATGATGAGGCTAAAAAAGAAAAAATTCTTTCAAGTAAAGCTGCTAAAGAAATGCAACAAATTTTAATCAATGTTATAGAAAAAGGAACTGGTAAAAAAGCGCAAACTCAAGGCATCATCATAGGTGGTAAAACAGGTACAGCCAGGATTGCTGAAAGGAAAGGCTATACTTCAAATCGTTATAACGCTTCATTTTTTGGCTTTGCAAATGATGAGAAAAATAATTACACCATAGGAGTTTTAGTAAGACATCCTACTAAAGCTTATAGTTATTATGCTGCACAAAGTGCCTTACCTATGTTTAAAGATACAGTAAACCTTATGATAAAAGAAAATTATTTAAAGCCTATAGAAAACAAAACGATAAAAAACTAATCCAAACTAACTTTAAAATTTAGAGTTTTATTTAAATCTAAACTAAACAATTTAAAACAAACTCTATAAACTCATCGCTATCATTAGGGCAAGTAATAAGCGCATAATCACTTTTTGCTAAGTGTCTATATTCTACTCCAAGTTCAAAAATCGTTTCAGAGCAATCTATACAAAAAGATATAGGATAAATCAAAGCTTTTTGATCTAAATTTTCTAAAATATCACTTGTGTTAGGTTCAAGCCATTTTACCGGGCCTAGTTTTGATTGATACGATAAAATGATTTGATCAAATTCATTTTTAAGTTTTTCTTTTAAGACACCCACATGCTCTTGCACATGTTTTTCATACAAATCGCCTTTTTTAATCACTGAAAGTGGTAAAGAATGCGCAGAAAAAATCAAAGTTTTATAATCGTATTCTCTCTTTTTTTCTAAAATATGCTTTATAATCATTTCATTATAAAGTTCATCTTTATAAAAAACATCAATGATTTTTACATTAGCTTGGTTTTGGATATTTCTTAGCTCATTTTCCACTACTTCTAAAGAACTAGTTACAGTGGTTTTAGAATGATGAGGATACAGAGGAAATAAAATAATTTCGTCATTTTGCTTAAAATCATATTTTGAAAAAACCTCATTTGCAAAAGGTGGTACATAAAGACTAATAAAATCGAATTTATATTCCCCAGTTTTAGAATTTAATTTATCACATAAACTTTGTGTGATTTGAGTAAGTGGGGATTTTCCACCCATTTTTTCATAGTTTTGTTTCATAGCTTTTAATCTTGATTTTCTTATCATAAAGGCTACAAACTTTCTTAAAAAAACATTTTTTATCCCTAAAATATAAGGATCATTAAACATATTTTTTAAAAAAACTTCACATTCGTCAAGTTTATTCACTCCACCCATATTTAAAAAAAAGACATATTTCACTATCAAACACCCTCTAAAATTTCTTGTACTCTCAAAGCATCTTCAATGCTAGCTAAATTTTTACAAACTCCATTTTGCAAAAGCTCAAAAAAGGCTTCATGCTCAGCATATAAAGGAGAATTGTCATATAAATTTGGAATTTTTTGCATATTGATAAAAAGTTCAAAATTTTTAAGATCAAGCTCATAAGTATGTTTTTTACCCAAAAGCGTGATCTTTCTTATAATGCATTGTCCATTCCAACTATCATGAATGCTTGCTAAGATATTTTCTAGTTTTAAGCTTATCATTACCTCATCTTCGAATTTATCATGATGAAAGCTTTTATAAATATTTGCTTTTAAAATTTGTTCTTGACTTAAAAATCTAACTAAATCAATATCATGCACACTAAGATCACTTAAAACACCTACATCATTTATTCTTTGTGGATAAGGAGAAATTCTTTGTATATTAATACTTACAATCTCATCTTCTAAAAGTTTTTCTTTTAAAGTTAAAACAGCAGGATTAAATCTCTCGCAAAAGCCCACCCCTACTCTGACTTTATTTTCTCTAACTTTTTGCTCTAAAATTAAAATTTCATCAATATTTAATGCCAAAGGTTTTTCTATCAAAACATTTTTTATTTTAGGAAAAACCTTTAAAGCTATGTCCAAATGCGTATGAGTAGGCGTAGCAATAATAACACCATCAAGATTTTGCACTAAAAAATCATCAAAATTTTTATGCAAAAAATGTTTAAATTCATCTTTGCAAAAAGGATCATAAAGATGAATTTCTTTTACTTTTAAATTACGCTCAAGTTCTTTTAAATGATTTTTACCCATTTTACCAAGGCCTATAAGCCCTATTTTCATTTAAAAGCCTCAATCACTCTAGCTTGGTGCTCTTCTTTTAAAAATGCACTCATAGGTAAAGATAAAATTTCATCACTTAAAAGCTCTGTATTTGGTAAATCGCCTTTTTTATAAGCAAGATAATCAAAAGCTTCTTGCAAATGAAGCCCTAAAGGATAATGCACCGCAGTAGGTATGCCTTGCTCTTGTAATTTTTGCATGAAATTTTCTCTATTTTTTACACGCACGCTATATTGAGCCTGGGCACTCATAAAACCATCTTTTCTTGGCGGTAAAATACAATTTTTTAAATTTTCATCATAAATTTTTGCTATTGCTTCTCTTTTTTTAATCTCTTCGTCTAAGTATTTTAATTTCACATTTAAAATAGCTGCTTGGATGGTATCAAGCCTTCCATTAATACCGATGTATTTATGCTTATATCTTTGCACTTGTCCATGGTTTAAATAAATTTTTATTTTTTGTGCTAATTCATCATCTTGGGTAAAAATCGCCCCACCATCTCCATAAGCACCTAAAGGCTTAGACGGGAAAAAGCTTGTACAAGATATATCAGCTATAGCACATGATTTTATACCTTTTTGACTAGCTCCAAAACTTTGTGCGCTATCTTCTATCAAAGCGATGTTTTGACTTTTACAAAGTTCTTTTAGAGTAAACATATCGGGCATAAGCCCAAAAATACTCACAGCAATTACAGCTTTAGTTCTAGGCGTGATAGCACTTTGAACTTTTTCTAAACTAAGATTATAATCTTTAAAATCAATATCTACAAAAACAGGCTTAGCGCCGATTAGAGCAACCATTTCAGCTGTAGCTACAAAGGTAAAACTTGGTACTATTACCTCATCATTTTTACCCACGCCCAAAGCCATCAAGGCTAAAAATAACGCACTTGTACCACTTGAACAGCCTATTGCATGTTTAACACCTACATATTTAGCTAAATTATTTTCAAATTCTTCTAATTTTGCACCACCTATAAAAGAGCTGCTTTGTAAAACTTCACTAATAGCCTCATCGATTTCATTTTTATAAGCATTATATTGAGCATTTAAGTCTATAAAAGGAATTTTCATTGTATTAACCTTGTAAATTAAAATCGTGATTATAAGATAGTTTTACTTAATTTAAAGTATTTTTGGTATTATTTTAAGCAAAAAACTAGCTAGGAAAATCTATGGATATAAGAAAAGAATATTTAGAATTTTTTAAGTCAAAAGGACATGAAATCACTCCTTCAAGCCCTTTAGTTCCTGATGATGCGACTTTACTTTTTACTAATGCAGGTATGGTGCCTTTTAAAAGTATATTTACCGGAGAAGTACCACGCCCTAATCCTCCGCGTAAAACAAGCTGTCAAACTTGTATAAGAGCTGGTGGAAAACATAATGATTTAGACAATGTAGGCTATACAGCAAGACATCATACTTTCTTTGAAATGCTTGGGAATTTTAGTTTTGGGGATTATTTTAAAGAACAAGCCATTGCTTATGCTTGGGAATTTGTAACTGAGGTTTTAAAACTACCCAAAGAAAGATTATATGTAACTGTACATGAAAGCGATGATGAGGCATATGAGCTTTGGCAAAAACATATAGAAAAAGAAAGAATTTATAAATTTGGCGATAAAGATAATTTTTGGCAAATGGGCGATACTGGACCATGCGGGCCTTGTAGTGAAATTTTTTATGATCAAGGTGCTGAGCATTTTAATTCTAGTGAAGATTATATGGGTGGTGATGGAGATAGGTTCTTAGAAATTTGGAACCTAGTTTTCATGCAGTATGAAAGAAGTGCTGATGGCACACTTACTCCATTGCCAAAACCAAGTATTGATACAGGTATGGGACTTGAAAGAGTTAGCGCTATAAAAGAAGGAAAATTTAGCAATTTTGATAGCTCTTTATTTATGCCTATTATTGAGAGTATTGCAAAACTTTGCGGTAAAACTTATACCTATGAAAGCGGGGCTAGCTATAGAGTAATCGCTGATCATATTAGATCAAGTGTATTTTTACTTGCTCAAGGAGTTGGCTTTGATAAAGAAGGTAGAGGTTATGTTTTAAGAAGAATTATGCGCCGTGCCTTAAGACATGGATATTTACTAGGTCTTAAAAGAGCTTTTATGTATGAGCTTGTAGATGTAGTGTGTGAGTTAATGGGTGGGCATTATACCTACTTAAATGAAAAAAAAGAATTTATTAAAGAGCAGATTAAACTAGAAGAAGAAAGATTTTTAAGCACTATCGAAAATGGTATTGAAATTTTCAATGAAGAACTTAAAAAAACTAAAGATATTTTTAGCGGTGAAGTAGCTTTTAAACTTTATGATACTTATGGTTTTCCACTTGATTTAACCCAAGATATGTTAAGAGAAAAAAATCTTAGCGTAGACGAAGCTAAATTTAATGAGCTTATGCAAGAACAAAAAGATAGAGCCAAAGCTTCTTGGAAAGGAAGCGGGGATAAAGCAGTTAGTGGGGACTTTAAAGTTTTATTAGAAAAATTTGGCAAGAATACTTTTAGTGGTTATGAAAATTATGAAGAAAAAACTAAAATCATGGCTATTCTAGATGAAAATTTTAAAATCACAACCGAAGCTAAAGCAGGAGATATAGCGTGGTTAATGCTTGAAAAAACTCCATTTTACGCAACAAGCGGAGGGCAAAGCGCTGATATAGGTTTTATCAATGAAAATGAGGTTTTAGATACGCAAAAATTCTTTGATATTAATCTTAGTCAAGTGAAATTAAAACAAGATCTTAAAACAAACGATGAAGTGTTAGCTTGCATAGATACTAAAAAAAGAGAGCAAATCGCAAGACATCATAGTGCGACACATTTATTACACCATGCTTTAAGAGAAATTCTTGGCTCACACATTAGCCAAGCAGGTTCTTTGGTGGAATATAATAAATTAAGATTTGATTTTACTCATCCAAAAGCTCCAAATAAAGAAGAATTAAAGCGAATAGAAGCTTTGGTAAATACTTACATCATGCAAGCAAATGAAACTAAAATTGAAATTTTAGCTTTAGATGAAGCTAAAAAAAGTGGTGCTATAGCTTTATTTAGTGAAAAATATCAAGAAAAAGTAAGAGTTTTAACCATAGGGGCTAGTAAGGAGCTTTGTGGTGGTACCCATGTGAAAAATAGCCCTGAAATAGGAAGTTTTTACATCATCAAAGAAAGCGGAGTTAGTGCTGGAGTTAGAAGAATAGAAGCAGTAGTAAGCAAAGCTGCGCTTGATTATGTTAGTAAAAATTTAAAAGAGCTAAACCAAGCCAAAGAAGAGTTAAAAACTCATGATATTTTAAGCTATGTGGCAAAATTAAAAAATGAAATAGCTAATTTAAAAAATGAATTAAAAAATTCAAACAAAGCAGAATTAAGCTCTAAAGAACTAAATGGCATTCAATATTGTGTGCAAAAAATAGATAGTGGTGATATAAAAACTATGATAGATGAGTTTAAAAACAAATTTAATAAAGCTGTGATTTTACTTTTACAAGAAAAAGAAGGCAAAATCATCATCGCAGCAGGTGTTAAAGACGCTTCATTAAAAGCTGGTGTTTTGGTAAAAGAAATTGCACAAATGCTTGATGGAAACGGTGGCGGTAGAGATGATTTTGCAACAGCTGGTGGTAAAGATACAAGTAAAATAGAACAAGCACTTGATCATGCTAAAAAAATCATAGAAGAAAGTCTTGCTTAATGCTTTATCTAGCTTCAAGTTCGCCTTCACGCGTTGCTTTATTAAAAGAAGTAAATATCGCTTTTGAGCAAATTATTATAGATTATGATGAGAGCTTGGTAAAAAAAGACAATCCAAACTCTTATGTGCAGAAAATTGTTTTAGAAAAAGAAAGGCAGTTTTTTGCAAAATACCCTGATTTTAAAAATGTTTTATTTGCTGATAGTATAGTTTGCACTCAAAATATCATTCTTACTAAAGCTAAAAGTGATAATGAGGCTTTTAATATGCTCAATTTGCAAAGTGGCAAAAGCATTAGCGTTTTAAGCGCGATGATTTTAGTTTTAGAAGATAAAAAGATTTTTAATCTTAGCAAGTGTGATTTGATCTTAGATAAATTTGATTTAAAAGATATGCAAGAGTACATTGATTCAAAACTTTATCAAGGTAAAGCCGGAGCTGTGATGTGCGAGGGGTTTCATAAAAAATACATTAAAAAAATCATAGGCCATCAAAGTACAGCACTAGGGCTTAATATAGAACTTTTGAAAGCATTTTTATGATAAAAATTTTAAAAATATTTCTTTCTTTTTGTATAGTGTGTGCGGTTGGAGTTTTTATATTTATTGCATATTTGTTTTCTGATTCTGATTTAAATCAATACACCTTTAAAGATTATAAACCACCTCTTACAACACAAATTTTTGATAAAAATGGAAAATTAGTTGCAAATGTTTTTGAGCAACACCGCTTTTATGCTCCTTATGAAGAACTTCCTCCAAGACTTATAGAAGCTTTAGTAGCCATTGAAGATACTAGCTTTTTTGAACATGGTGGGGTTAATATAGATGCGATTTTTAGAGCAGCTATTAAAATCATAAGAAGCGGTGGAAAAACCATGGAAGGAGCTTCCACTCTTACACAACAATTCATAAAAAACACAGAATTAACCCCAGAGCGCACTTTGAGTAGAAAGCTAAAAGAAGCTTTGCTTGCATATAAGATAGAAAATACTTTAACTAAAGAGCAAATTTTAGAAAGATATTTAAATTTCATATTCTTTGGACATGGATATTATGGAGTAAAAACCGCTGCGCTTGGGTATTTTAGAAAAAATTTAGATGAGCTTAGTTTGAAAGAAATTGCCATTTTAGTAGGTATGCCAAAGGCTCCAAGTACTTATGATCCTACTAGACATTTAGATCTTTCTTTAGCAAGAGCAAATAGCGTAGTACAAAGAATGTATAATCTTGGTTGGATTTCTAAAGAAGAGTATGAAAATGCCTTAAAAGAGATTCCAAAAGTATATGATGATACTTTAACACAAAATGCAGCTCCTTATGTTACTCAAGAAGTTTTAAAACAACTAAGCGGGATTAAAGACTTAAAAAGTGGTGGCTATAAAATAGAACTTGCCATCGATCTTGATGTGCAAAATATTGCAAAAGAGGCCTTAAAATTTGGCTATGATGAAATAGTTAAAAGAGATAAAGATGCAAATTTAAGCACACTTAATGGAGCTATGATAGTAGCAAATCACCAAAACGGAGATATATTAGCTTTAGTAGGTGGGGTAAATTATGCAAAAAGCAATTTTAACCGTGCTACTCAAAGCCTAAGACAGCCTGGAAGCTCTTTTAAGCCTTTTTTATACCAAATCGCCATTGACATGGGCTATTCTCCTATGAGTAAGGTTGCTGATATTTCAAGAATTTTTGAAAGCACCAAAGAAGATGAGAAAGACTGGAAACCTAAAAATTACGGCGGAAAATTTCTAGGACTTATAAGTTTAAAAGAAGCACTAACTGGCTCAAGAAATCTAGCCACTATAAATTTAGCTCTTGCCTTAGGACTTGATGTAATCCATGATAAACTTAGTTTTATGGGTTTTGAGAATATACCGGTTGATTTATCTATAGTTTTGGGTAGCTTTGGAATTTCTATTTATGATTATGCTAAACTTTATACAGTATTTGGAAACTATGGTGTGCAAAAAGATTTGATACTCATTAAAAGAGTAATCGATAAAAATGGCAAAATAGTAGTAGAATTTAATTCTGGAGAAAGAAAAATCAGTGAACCCGAACAAGCCTTTTTGGTCAATGATATGATGCAAAATGTTGTTAAAAAAGGTACTGGGCGTAATGCTAGAGTAGAAGGGATTGAAATAGCTGGAAAAACAGGTACTTCAAATAAAAGCATCGATGCGTGGTTTTGTGGCTTAACTCCTGAAATAGAAGCTATCATTTGGTATGGAAATGATGATAATAAACCTATGAAACAAATAGAAGGTGGCGCAAGAACTGCTGCTCCGGTTTTTAAAGAATTTTTAACAAAATACTTAGAACTTTATCCTGATAGCGCTAGAAAATTTATCATTCCAAAAGGGGTTTATCAAGGAATTTATGAAAAGCAAAAAGAGTATTACACTAATACCTCCCCATTTCCAAAAAACAACCCTGCTCTTTCTGAAAATCATGAGGTAATTTTTTAAAAATATTTTTTATAAAATAATAAAAATTATCCTTTCATTTTCCTTTATATGTTTTAATATCACAAAATATATAAAGGATTTTTATGAATATCACAAATGAGCAATTGTATAACAAAAGACGTCATTTTTTAAAACTAGGTGCTGGAGCTTTTGTTAGTTCAGCCTTAGTTCAATCTGAATTAATGGCATTAAATTTCTTTCCTGATCCTAACAATGAAAAATTAAAACTTAGCGATGAAAAAATTGCAGCTAATTATGTTAATTTTTATGAATTTTCTACTGATAAAAAAAGAGCTGTTGAGCTTGCAAAAAATTTCAACACAAAGGGCTGGAAGATAGAAATTAGCGGGGAAGTTGAAGAACCTTTGACTTTAACCATGGAAGATTTATTAGCCTTTCCTTTAGAAGAGAGAATTTATAGATTTCGTTGTGTTGAAACTTGGTCTATGGTGGTGCCTTGGGTTGGTTTTGAATTGCGCGCTTTGATAGAAAAATGCAAAGTTAAAAGTGAGGCTAAATTTATAAAATTTACCACTCTTTTTGATAAAAACCAATTTGCTGATCAAGCTTCATTTTTCCCAACTCTTGATTATCCTTATGTAGAGGGCTTAAGATTAGATGAGGCTATGCACCCACTAACACTTATGGCTGTAGGAATGTATAAAAAGCCTTTATTAGGACAAAATGGAGCACCGATTCGCCTTGTAGTTCCATGGAAATATGGCTTTAAAAGTATAAAATCTATTGTAAAAATAGAATTTACCAAAGAGCAACCCAAAACCACATGGGAGTTAGCAAACCCTAGAGAATATGGTTTTTATGCTAATGTTAATCCAAATGTTTCTCATCCAAGATGGTCTCAAGCAAATGAACGTCCTTTGGGAGGTTTTTTCACTAAGCCTACACAGATGTTTAATGGCTATGAAAAAGAAGTAGCGCATTTGTATAAAGATATGGATTTAAAGGTTAATTTTTAATGAGTAAAAAAGTTTATAATATCGGCGGATTTTTAGCCTTTGCTTTAAGTGTTATTTTTAGCATTTATCAAATCATGCAAGAATTTGATATTGTAAAATCTTTGTATTTTTATAGTGGCGTATTTGGCTTAATCTTTTTTGGATTAAGCCTATTCTTTTCACTTTTAAAGTATAAACACACAAAAGATTACCCTAAATTTTTAGGTTTTTATGCATTTTTTTGGGCTTTAATTCACTTTTTTAATTATTTTGCTTTTGGAAAAAATTTAGATCTAATACTTTTTTTCAAAGATACTTTTAGTAAAAATTTAGAATTTAGTGGTTTTATGAGCTTTTTCATACTCACATTTATGTTTATAAGCTCATTTAAGCTTTTTAAAAAATTAAGCAAAATAAGAAAACTTGGATATTTTTGCTTTTTACTAACAACTTGGCATTATTTTTTATCTGCAAAAATACCACAAATTCCACATTTTTTAGCTTTAAGTCTAGCCTTGATTTTTCTACTTATTAAACTATATAAAAATTACAAAAAGAGAAAAAGAGTAACTTTTTTGTAAAAATTTTTGTATTTACAAAATACTTTAAGAATAAAAATATAAATATATTCTTAAAATAAGACTTTATATATCTTATTTTAAGGACAACTATGCAAAGAAGGGATTTTTTAAACGGAATGGCTTTAACTATACTTACAGGAATGACTCCATTGCAAGTATTATATGGTAAAGAAGCCAAAATCGAAGATTTCACTAAAGAATACTACCCACCAAAATGGCTTGGGTTAAGGGGTAGTAATAATGCAAGTTATGAATTTGCACATATGCTAAGAGATGGTGAAAAATTTGACTTTAGCGCTATCAAACCTAAACAAGAATATGACTTAGTTGTTGTTGGAGCTGGAATTAGTGGTTTAGCAGCGGCTTGCTTTTATCAAAACAAATTTGGAAAAAATAAAAAAATTCTTATCCTTGATAATCATGATGATTTTGGTGGACACGCTAGAAGAAATGAAATAGAACTAGAAGATGGCACTATTTTAAGTTATGGTGGTAGCGAAACATTTCAATCACCAAAGGCATTGTATTCTAAAGAAGTAGTAGATTTATTATCATCTTTGGGTGTGGATATTGATGAACTTGCTAAACGTTTTGATGTAAATTTTTATCCTGATTTAAAACTTAGCAGAGGTGTGTATTTTTCTAAGTCTGAATTTGGAGTAGACAAAGTTGTAAATGGTAATCCTAGAAAAGTAATTTGTGATGATATTCCTGAAGAAAAAAGCAACGGAAGAAGCATTGAAGCCTTTATAGGAGATTTTCCACTTAATGATAAAGATAAAAAAGATCTTATTGCTTTATTTAAAAGTGAAAAAGACTATTTAAAAGGCATGGATAAAAAGCAAAGAGATGAATATGTAGCAAAAACAAGCTATAAAAAATTCTTAGAAGAAAAAGTTAAGCTTTCACCACAAGCTGTAAAATTCTTTGAAGGTATGACAGATGACTTTTTAGCTTTAGGCATTGATGCTGTTTCTTGTGAAGATGCTAGAGTTTCTTTCTTACCTGGTTTTGACAAGCTTGGTCTTGATCCAATCGAAGGAGAGGCTTTAGCTGAAATGGAAGAGCCATATATCCACCACTGTGCTGATGGCAATGCTACTGTTGCTAGATTAATGGTTAGAAGATTAATTCCTGATGTGTCTAAAAAAGGTAAAGATATGGATGAGATTACCTTGGCTCATTTTGATTATTCTAAACTTGATCTTGCTAAAAACAAAGTACGTTTAAGATTAAACAGCACTGTTATAAATGTAGAAAATACAAAAGATGGAGCTTTGGTAACTTACGTTAATAAAGGCAAAAATTACAGAGTAAAAGCTAAAAAAGTTGTAATGGCAAATTATAATAGTATGATTCCATACATAGTGCCAAGTATGCCACAAGATCAAAAAGATGCTTTGAGTAAAAATGTAAAAACTTCTCTTTTACATACTAAAGTTATCATAAGCAACTGGGAACCATTTATAAAACTTGGAGTACATGAAATTTATTCACCAAAAATGCCTTATGCTAGAACCAAGCTTGATTATCCTGTAGATATGGGAGGATACCGCCACCCAAGAGATCCTAAAAAGCCTATTTGTGTTCATATGGTTTGCTCTCCTTTAGCTTTTGCGAATATCCAAGGGATTGACCTTGAAGGAATGGATGCAAGAGATAGAGCTAGAGTGGGTAGAAATTTATTATTCACTATGAGTTTTGAAGAACATGAGAAAATTATTCGCGATCAACTTCAAGGCATGTTAGGCTCAGCTGGATTTGACCATGAAAGAGACATTAAGGCTATAGTTGTAAATCGTTGGGGACACTGCTATTCATATACAGAAAATAGTCTTTTTGATGATAGTGAAGAAGCACAAAAAACTATAGAACTTGCAAGAAAACCTTTTGGAAATATCGTTATAGCAAATTCAGATTCTGACTGGTCAGCTTATATGCATTCAGCAATCGATCAAGCATATCGTGCTGTTAATGAATTATAAAATCAAACTCCTTTTAGGAGTTTGATAAATTAATCATCGTTTTTAATACTAATATAAATTAAAGCTAAAAGCATATAAGTTACTAATCTAGTAGCATCAGGCAAGCCGTTCCAAGTTTTACTCATCCACATACCAAACCATTCTGCAGCCACTACTTGAAAACCAAAAAACCAAAGTAAACAACAACAAGTTAAAGCAATGATTCCAAATTTTTTAGCTTCATGGAAAGTTTTCGCGTCCAAATTTCTTGCTTTAAACATATCTAAAGCACCTTTTAAAGCGGTTAGCATAATAAAAGCTTCAAAACAAATAATAAAAATATAGGCAATATGATGGATAGTAGGATTTGTAATGGCTCTATAAACAATAGCATTACCTAAATAATCAGGTTTGGTATCCATACTCATAACATGCTTTACAAACTGAAAATTTGAATTATAATCAGTTATATTACCAAAAACAACAATAGCCGCTAAAGAGGCAACTGTAAGCAAGATAATCATTTTAGAATATCTTACTATGCTCGTCATAGAAAAACCACAATTGCAATTCATTCTAGTACTCCTTTTTATTAAATTTATATTAATATATTATAGAAAATATTAAATAAAACTGAAATGCCTAACGCAATCTTAAAGAATTAACTACAACCGTTACCGAACTAAAACACATTGCTAAAGCTGCCAAATGCGGACTAAGACTTATAAATGGTACAAGACCTGCTGCGATAGGAATGCATAAAGCATTGTAAATGAAAGCCCAAAAAAGATTAAGTTTGATGATGTTTTTAGTTTTTTGAGAAAGCTCAAAACAATAAGCTATTAAAGATAAATCATCTTTTATCAAAATCAAATCTCCGCTTTTTTTAGCAAGTTCGCTTGCTTTGGAAAAACTTATACTTGCGCTAGCTAAATTTAAAGCAGGAGCATCATTAATGCCATCTCCTATAAAAAGCACTTTTTCTTTTTTAATTTTTTCTTTTATAAAATCAAGTTTTTGTTCAGGTTTTAAGTCAGAATAGTATTCATCAATATTAAGCTCATTTGCTATTTTAGTAACACTTTTTTTATTATCACCACTTAAAATAATGCTTTTTATACCTTTTTGTTTTAAATTTGCTATCAAATCTTTAGCTTCGTTTTTAAGTTTATTTTTTAAGCAAACCCCACCAAGACAAATATTATTTTTTACAAAATACAAATATATAGGTGCTTGATCTTCAAATTCTTGCAAAAATTGTTTGCTTTTTTGTATATCAACACCATTTTCAAGCATTAATTTCTCAGTACCTATTAAATACACATCATCATTTTCTTCATAAAGCAAACCACTCCCCACCAAAACACTTAATTTTCCTTGCAAATTTAAATTTACATTTAATTCTTTAGTAAAAGCCTTTGCGATTGGGTGTGAGCTTAAATTTTCAATTTGGGTAAGTTTTTGAAAATCTTCTTGAGTAAGATTATGCTTATAAATACTTAAATCATCTTGACTTAAAGTACCTGTTTTATCAAAAATAGCAAGCTTTATACTGGATAAATTCTCTAACACTGCTGGATTTTTTACTAAGATAAAATTTCTTGCACCATTTGCCAAAGCACTAACTATAGCTATAGGAGTTGCTAAGCCCAAAGCACAAGGACAAGAAATTAAAAGCGTGGCGCAAGCATGCAAAAATGCTGCGTTGACCCCTTCTTTAAAATACCAAAAAGCAAATACAAAAAGCGATAAAACAATAATACAAGCTACAAAATAAGCTGAAATTTTATTAGCTAAATTTGCTAAAGGTGTTTTGACATTACCTGCTTTAAAAACAAGATCTTTGATTTGTTCTAATGAACTTTCAATCGCCTTTTTATTGGCTTTAATCTTTAAACTTCCATTAATCAACATAGTTCCTGCTAAAATCTCATCATCTTGCTTTTTAAAAAGCGGCAAAAACTCTCCTGTTAAAAAACTCACATCAACCTCAGCCTCACCTGCTATAATTATCCCATCAGCGACAACGCTTTCACCCTCTTTTACTAAAATCACATCATTTTCTTTTACAAAAGCACTAGGTATGCTTTTTATACTTCCATCTTCTAAGATTATATTAGCTTTTTTAATATCTATGTTTTTTAATTTATTTTGATATTCTAAGGATTTAAATTTGGCCTTTTCTTCTAAGTATTTACCTAATAAAACAAAGCTTATAATCATCGCTCCGCCACTAAAATAAAAATAATCATCTTTGCTAAATACCTCAAAATACACAAAAAAAGAATATACAAAAGAAGTAAAAGCACCTAGAGATATCAAGGTATTCATATCTAAATTTTTATGCCTTAATCCTTTAAGAGCGTGGATAAAAAAACCTTTTCCACAATAAAAAATCGCTATCATAGATAAAAGCATTTGAATTAAAGCAGAAACATTTCCTTGAACAAACATTTCAAAATACATCGCAATAGAGCTTAAAATTATACTCATGATAAGCTTTGTTTTCATATTTTTAAGCTCTTTGAGTTTAAACTCATATAAATTTTGCTCTTCTTGCAATATTTCAAAACCCAAAGCTTTGATTTTTTCTTTAATTTTTGCTTCCAAAGATAAATCTTTAAGCAAAAACACTCCACTAGAATTAACATAAGAAACACTTATATCCTCTACACCATCAATTTTTGAACAAACTTTTTCTATAGCATTAGAACAATTAACGCAAGTCATATTGCCTATTTTTAATCTTAACTCATACATTATTCTATCTCAAAACCTAAATCTTGCAATTGTTTTTTAAACTCTTCAACTTGCTCTGCTTTTAAATCAATCTCTATGCTTTTTGTTTCAACATTTATTTGCATGGTACCAAATTCATCTTCCAATGAAGCCTTGATTAAATTGACACAACTTTGACAATTAATATTTTTAGTTTTTATAATCATTTATTCTCCTTTTTCTCTGTATTCATATTTATGAGAGTGAAAAATTTTATTTTTTATAAATTTAAAGCCCATTTTTTCATAAAGCATTTTTGCATTTATATTTTCATCTTCTACGATTAATGAAAGCTTTTTACCATTTTCCAAAGCTTCATTGAAAGCATATTCAATCAATTTCTTAGCAATGCCTTTTCCTCTTGCTTTTTCATCCACACAAATACAATCTAAGTAAAACTCATTTTCACATTCTTTTAAAACTTTTTCATTAATTCCTAAAAATTCTAAATGCTCATTTAAAGGCTTATCTAGCTCATCTGCCAAAGCCCCATCGTAAAAACAAATCGCACCTAAAATTTCACTATCTTCTTCATAAACATATATATTTTCATAGCTTAAACGATTATTTTCTTGAGTGAAGAAATTTTCTAAAACCTCTATGGCTTTTTGATGATCATTATAACCACTAAGTTTATATATAAAATGATCCATTGCTAAAGCAAGCAATTGTATGCATTTTTTAACATCATCTTTCCTAGCTTTTCTGATCACTCTTTTACTCCTTTAAAATCAAATTTAGACTTCTTAGTTTATACTTTTAACTTTAAAACAATATAAGAAAGAGAGAATTTATGGGAAGAGCGTTTGAATATCGCAGAGCCTCTAAAGAAGCAAGATGGGATAAAATGAGCAAACTTTTTCCAAAACTTGCAAAGGCTATACAAGTAGCAGCAAAAGAAGGCGGAGCTGATCCTGATATGAATCCAAAGCTTCGTAGTGCCATAGCTACTGCAAAAGCTAATAATATGCCAAAAGACAATATCGATGCAGCTATTAAAAGAGCAAGTGGAAAAGATAGTGCTGATATTAAAAATATCCACTATGAAGGAAAAGCAGCACATGGAGCTTTAATTATCGTTGAGTGTATGAGTGATAATCCTACACGCACGGTGGCTAATGTAAAAGCGATTTTTAGCAAAAATGGTGGAGAAATTTTACAAAATGGCTCTTTAACTTTTATGTTTTCACACAAAGCTGTTTTTCATCTTGAAAAATATGATGGAGATTTAGAAGAACTTGAGCTTGAACTCATTGATGCAGGACTTGAAGAACTTGAGCAAAATGAAGAAGAATTACTAATTATAGGTGATTACACTGCTTTTGGTGAGCTTAGCAATGCCATAGAAAAAAAAGGCTTAGTGCTTAAAAAAGCAGGACTTGAATACCTTGCAAACAATCCTGTAAATTTTAGCGAAGAACAACTTCTTGATATTGAAAAATTGCTTGATAAATTAGATGATGATGATGATGTACAAGCAGTTTATACCAACATAGAATAGGAGCAAAAAATGCTTAAAAAAATCGACACAAAAGATGCAAAAAAATACAATTTTGCTATCATTAGCACCGAAAAAGGTGATATGAAATTAGAACTATTTCCCGATGAAGCACCGCAAACTGTGTGTAATTTTGCTAACTTAGCTAATGATGGTTTTTATGATGAGCTTGTTTTTCACCGTGTGATTCCAAATTTTGTGATACAAGGTGGTTGTCCTTATGGTATAGGCTCAGGTGGTCCTGGTTATGAGATAGAGTGTGAATGTGACGATCAAAAACACAAGCACTTAAGAGGTAGTTTATCTATGGCTCATGCTGGTAGAGATACAGGCGGATCACAATTTTTTATCTGTCATAGTCCACAGCCTCATTTAGATGGAGTGCATACTATCTTTGGACAAATCAATCCTGAAGATAAAGAAAGTTTGGAAGTACTAGATAGCATTAGAGCAGGAGATAAAATCAAAACTATCCAAATTTTAGAAAAACTTTAATTTTACATCTCCTTAAAATTGTGCTATGATTTTTTAAGGAGATTAACTATGCATTTTATTTTTATTTGTATTCATCTTATTTGCGCTGTATTTTTTATAGCCTATGTATTTTTTGATGTATGTGTTTATCGCTTTGCTTATCAACACGCAAACAAAGAAGATTGTGATAAAATTAAAAAAGCCTATACTAAATCAAGTATTTTTATTTTTGCTGGTATTTTTATCTTACTTTTACTAAGTGGATTTTATCTTTTGAGCTTTTATGAATTTAACTCTTTTTGGGATTTTTTTGCGAGTAATTTTGGCATATTTTTATTTATCAAACTTTTATTATTAATAACAATGCTAGCTTTGACTTTTTATTCTTTATTTTTTATAAAAGTTTTAAAAAGAAAAGATCCTTTGAAATCTCACTTGATTGCATTGATTTTATGTATTTTAATAATCATTTGTGCAAAAGCCATGTTATATTTTTAAAACATTAAAACTAAGCTTATATCATTAGCTTAAAAAATAAAGGTTATTTATGCTTGGTGATATTATAGATTTTTTACTCACTCTTGCAAAAGATTGGGGTTATTGGGGGATTATTTTTCTTATGTTTGTAGAAAGTTCCTTTTTTCCTTTTCCCAGCGAAGTAGTGATGATACCTGCTGGATATTTAGCCCATCAAAACGAACTTAACTTTTGGCTATGTCTGCTTTGTGGGACTTTTGGAGCTCTTTTAGGAGCTTTGCTTAATTATTATTTATGTTATTTTTTAGGACGGGAAGTTCTTTTAAAAATATGCAAATATTTTGGAGTTAATGAAGCAAAATTTGCTCAATTTGAGGCCTTTTTTAACAAACATGGTGAAATATCAACCTTTAGTGGTAGATTAATCCCTGGTTTGCGTCAGTATATTTCTTTACCCGCAGGATTAGCAAGAATGAATTTGAAAAAGTTTATATTTTATACTAGTTTAGGGGCTGGAATTTGGTGTTTAATTTTGCTTATATTAGGCTATGTTTTAGGTAAAAATGAAGATTTAATCAAAGAATATTTGCATTTTGTTATTATAGCTTGTATTATTTTTGCTACTATGATTGTGGTTATTTATATCTATATCCAAAAAAGAAAAAAGATATCTTAAAATTTCAATTTTAAATACCTAGTTTCATTAGCTAAGTATTTTATTATTTTCTTTAATTTAATATATATTTTCTAAAAACATTTAAATTTATATGATTTTATATTTGATTTTTGATAAAATCTTATAAAAATTATTTCAAAGAAAAATGTTATGCAAAAGCCATCTATTCAAAATTTAACAGATTTTTTAATCGAATACATCAGTGTTTTTTAAGCGCTGGAACTTACACAGCAAGAGTAGCAAAGTGCATTGGAAGAATAGCTAATGCATATGGTTATGAGATTAACATGAATTTTTTCTTTCATCATACCACACTAAATATTTTTGATAAAGATGATAATTCCATACAAAGAACCTATATCATACCTAATAAACACAATCATATTAATTTTAAACTTATATTAGCACTTAGCGCATTAAGCTGGCAAATTCATGATCATAAATATAACCTAGAAGAAGCTAAATTTTCTCTTTCAAAGCTCAAACAAAGTAAAAGAAATCCTTTTTTAGCGAATTTATTTTTAGTTTCAGTGGCAAACTCAGCATTTTGCAAGCTATTTGGGGGAGATTTTTACGGCTGTTTATTTGTATTTTTAGCTACTTTAGTAGGTTTTAGCTTAAGAGTTTTACTCACTAGAATAAAAATTGATTTAAGAATTCAATACATTATTTGTTCTTTTTTATCCTCTTTTATTGTATTTTTTGGAGTGGATTTAAAACTCGTGCAAGAAGCTAATGTTGCTTTGGGTTCTAGTATATTGTATTTAATTCCTGGGGTTTATTTTATAAACTCCGTTATAGACATTTTAAAAGATCATATACTTATGGGACTTAGTCGTATTATTAGTGTGGCGATATTGGTATGCTGTATTGCCATTGGAATTTATACTACTCTTGGTATTAATGATTTTGGGATTTTAAGATGATTGATTATTCTTCTATACTTTGGGATATGTTTTTTGCGGCTTTAACAGGATTTGGCTTTGCTTATGTGTGTAACCCACCCTTTAAAACACTCATACTTTCAGCCATATTAGCTGCTATAGCTCATGGTATGTGCTTTACTTTGATGGGGTATTTTGGCTTTCAAACCTTGGCTATTGCAACCTTTATAGCTTCTTTTAGTATAGGTTGTCTTGGTTTGTTTTTAGCTAAGATTTTTAAAACACCTGCTGAAATCATAGCTTTTCCCGCTCTCATTCCTATGATACCTGGAATTTATGCATATAAAGCCATATTGTATTTGATTTCTTTTATACGCTCAGAGGATATTAGCGAAAAGACTAATTTCTTGATTCAATTTTTCGATCATTTTTTCACAACGCTTTCAGTAACACTAGCTCTAGCAGTAGGAGTAAGCGTAACTTTGCTTTTGTTTTTTGAGCAAAGTTTTATGATGACAAGAAGTATAAAAAAGTAAAAATCACGATCAAAATTAATCGTGATTCATTTTATTTTTTGCTTCTATTCCCATGAGTGCAAAAGCTGTTTTAATACTTAAAGCACATACAGCAAAAAGTTTTAAAAGCTCATCTTCATTATCTGAGCCAACAACTTTGTTTTCATTATAAAATTTATGAAATAAAGAAGCCAAATTTTTCAAATAATCAGGAATTTTTTGCAAGGCTCTTGATTCAAACGCATCATTAAGCACTGCTTTTAAATTTAAACTTTCAAATAAAAGATTCATACCATCTTCATTTAAACTCTCAAATTTAGCATGCATAACATCATTTACACTTTTACCTGCTTTAGCAAATACTTGATGAATTCTCGCATGAGCATAATTAATATAATACACAGGGTTAGAACTATCTTCTTTTTTAAACTCATCTACATCAAACTCTAAATGTGTATCACATTTTTTACTAATAAAAATATACCTTAACACATCACTACCAAGCTCTTCTAAAACATCACCCATTAAAATGAAATTTCCTGCTCTTTTACTCATTTTATAAGGTTCGCCATTTTTTAAGAGTGAAACCATTTGCGCTAAAATAATTTCAAGATTTTGACTATCATGACCTAAAAATTCCATAGCAGCCTTCATTCTAGCTATATAACCATGATGATCAGCTCCCCATATATTAATACACTTATCATAACCACGGCTCATTTTATCTTTATGATAAACTATATCAGCAGCTAGATAAGTTCCTTTTCCATCATCTTTGATAATCACACGATCTTTTTCATCACCTTTAGCACTTGACGCAAGCCAGATTTTACCATCTTGTTCATAAGTACCACCATACTCTTTTAAAGCTTTTAAGGTATTTTCTAATTCATTATAATAACTTGTTTCGCTCACATAAGTATCAATAAATATCTTAGCATCGGCCAAATTTTGCTTGATAATTTTAAGCATTTTATCCTTAGCCCAAAATGCTAATTGCGGAATGTTTTCTTCTACAAAGAAATCTTTTTCAAAATCAACAAAAGCTTCTTTTGCTACATCTACGATATATTCGCCTTTATAATACTCATCAGGATATTGAACTTGCTCTTTTAAACAATGCTCTTTTACTGCAAGTAATATAGAAAGACCTAAAAGATAAATTTGATTACCCGCATCATTGACATAATATTCTGTATCAAATTTATATCCTAAATGCCTAGCAACCCTAGTTAAAGTATCGCCAAAAATAGCCCCTCTAGCATGTCCTATGTGTAAAGGTCCTGTCGGATTTGCACTCACATATTCAAATAAAAAACTCTGCTCTTTTTTATCATCTTTTGCAAAATTTTCACTATCGCTCAAAGCTTGCGTAGCCAAAGAATTTAAAAAAGCTTTTGAAAGTTTAAAATTTACATAACCATTTAAAGTCTCTACACTTTCAAAACAATCACAATCTTTTAACTTAGCAACAATATCATTGGCAATTATCATAGGATTTTGCTTTAATTCTTTAGCCAAAGAAAAAGCCAAAGGCGTGGCAAAATGAGCTAGATTTTTATTCTTGGGATTTTCTAAGATAAAATCTCTTCCTAGTTTTTCTTTAATTTCTTTATAAACTAAAGTTTTCAATGTATTGCCTTAAGCTTTTTTTACTTCTTCGTTATTTTCTTTTACAAGAACATCTTTTTCATTGATTTTTTCAATTTTTTGCGCATCTTCTTGAACAATTTTTTTATCATCTTCTGTATTCATTTCATCTTTAAAAGTTTTAATACCTTTTCCTAAACCTTTGGCAAGTTCTGGAATTTTTTTTGCACCAAAAAGTAACACCACAATAAGTAATATAATCAACCATTGAGTTCCACTTGGCATATGCATTTTATTCTCCTTTATTCCATTGAATTTGAATTTGTTTTAAATCATGTTTTGTACTTTTTAATTTTGAAGCTTCAAAAACCGCTTCTAACTCCCTATAGCTTTTTTCAAGATCATCATTTATGATTAAAAAATCATATCGATCCAAACAAGCCATTTCATCACTAGCATTTTCCAATCTTTTGCTAATATCTTCTATTTTATCAGTATTTCGCTTAAGCAATCTTTTTTCAAGTTCTTTTTTATTTTTAGTTGTAATAAAAACAGAAGTAATATATTCAGGCATTTTTTCTTTAGCTATACAAAAACCTTGCACATCGATATCAAAAATGACACTTTTACCCTCTTGCAATGCTTTTTTTACAGGAATTAACGAAGTACCATAATAATTTTTATGCACCAAAGCCCATTCTAAAAAATCGCCTTTTTCTATACCTTGTTTAAATTTTTCTTCGCTGATAAAAAAATAATCTACTCCATTTTTTTCATTTTCTCTAGGAGCTCTTGTTGTGCTTGAAATAGAAAAATAAATATTATCTTTTTCTTTAAAGAGCCTTTGAAGCAAAGTGCTCTTACCTGCTCCACTTGGTCCTGAGATGATTAAAATTTGGCCACTCAATGTTTATCCTCATCAAAGCTTATATTAATGTTTATATTCATTTTCATGCCTTTTAAGGCTGCTTTTAAAGTATCATCGGTAATACTCGAAGTGATAGTTTGAGCTATGCTTTTACTAAGCTCATTTACCATTTCATCTTCTTGTAAATTCTCCGCTTTTTCTTCAATGTTTACCTTACTTACTTCTTTCTTTTCTACAACAGCTGGAGCAAGTTCTTCTCCTAAAGCTAACATAATATCATTTTCGTTTAAATTTGCAAATTCATCTTGCGTTTCATCTAAAACTTCACTCATATTTTCCTCTATATTTTCCTCATTCATATCGGCTTGTGATTTCATTTGTAAATCTTCACCCTCACTTAAATCCTGCATATCAAAATCACTCATTAAATTCTCATCAATATCACCAAATTCTTCATCTAGTTCATCAATAGCAGCTAATTCTTCTTTTATTTTATCTTGAGTGCTTAACTCCTCTTCTGGTTGAAAATCATCTATACTTTCATCTTCAAAAACCTCTTCTACTAAAGGTTCATTTTCTTCTGCAACACTATCATCATCTTTTGCTTCACCAATAAATTGAGCATCTTCAGGTAAATCATCAAAACTCATCTCTTTTTCGCTCATTTCTTCAACCATAGGTAAATCATCAAGAGAATCAAATTCGGCGGGGTTTTCTTCTATATTTTCTTCTATATTTTCTTCTATATTTTCTTCTATATTTTCTTCTATATTTTCTTCTATATTTTCTTCTATATTTTCTTCTATATTTTCTTCTATATTTTCTTCTATATTTTCTTCTATATTTTCTTCTATATTTTCTTCTATATTTTCTTCTATATTTTCTTCTATATTTTCTTCTATATTTTCTTCTATATTTTCTTCTATATTTTCTTCAAAAAAATCTTCTTGTAGATTTAAATCATCTTCACTTAAACTTTCTTCATGCTCAGACAAATCAATACCAGCCAAAAGTTCATTTCCATCTAAAGGCATATCTTTATCAATTAAAACATCCTCATCAAAACTCAATTCATCTTCTTCTAAAGTACTATCCTTACTTTCACTTAAAGTTTTTTCATTACCCAAAAGTTCTATAAAATCGGTCGGTAAAAAAGGCTTATATAAACACTCTACGCCTTCTACTTGCTCTTGGTTTCTAGGCAATAAATAAATCAATCTATTACATTTACTTTTCAATTCATCTAAATTAGCTTCAATATCATGATCTATGATGATAATATCATAAAATTTTTCAAGTTCTTCAGCATTTGCAAGCTCTTCAAATTCATAACCTAGTTTTTGAACCCCCAAACTAATTAATTTTGAAACAGCTACATTAGAATTTATCAGCACAACCTTCATCTGTCATCTCCCAAGTTAAAGAAATGTATTATTTTAAAACATTTTTAATTATTTATTGCTTATATATTGAAAAACAATAACTCCATATGCTCAAAACTTTTTAACATTAAATTTTTAAAATACTGCATCATGATGAGTAAAATAGCAATAAGCACTGCAAAAGATAAAAATATCTTGATAGGATAACCCACCACTAAAAGATTAAATTGTGGCATAGTTTTCATAAGCATACCAAAAATAACATCTGATAATAAAGATATTGCTAAAATAGGAAAAGCCATAGAAAAACCGAGCACAAAAATATTTACCATAGCTTTATTCAAATAAAGCATTAAATTCTCATGCGGATAAAATCCACCCAAACTAATATAATCTAACGAACTAGATATAAAAAGCAATACCAAATGATGACCATCAAATGCTAAAAAAACCAACAATGCAAGCAAATTTAAAACTTGAGAAATTACTGGAGTATTAGCACCTGTAGCTGGATCTAAAATACTAGCCATAGAAAAACCCATGGTAAAAGAAATTTGCTCACCTGCCATTTGTAAAATGGCAAAAATCATTTGCAAAATTAAACCTGCAACCATCCCAAAAAGCACTTCACTTAAAAGATATAAAATAAAAAAAGAATCAGGTGTATTATTTTCAAGTTTTGCCAAAGGATATAAAAACATTGTTAAAAATAAAGCTAAAGTTGTTTTTACTACCAAAGGTATACTATTGTGAGAAAAAAAAGGGAAAAATACTATTAATCCACTCATTCTGGCAAATAAAAGCATGAAGATTACAACATTTTCATCGCCTAAATATTTAACAAATTCCATAATTACTTAAATGATAAATCCTATCACATTTTTTAGCAAGTTCTTGATCGTGAGTTACAAAAACTAAGGCTGCATTATTTTCTTTGACATAACTGATCAAAATATCTAACACATTTAAAGCATTTTTAAAATCTAAATTACCGGTAGCCTCATCAGCAAAAATGATTTTTGGTCTTTTACTTAAAACTCTAGCTATACTTACTCGTTGCTGTTGTCCGCCGCTTAATTTTGTGATCTTTTGATTCATTAAATCAACAATATCAAGTTTTTTTAACAACTCATAATCGATATTTTGTCTACTCAAAATACTTGCGAGCTCTATATTTTCAAAAGCTAAAAAACCTTTAAATAAATAATGCATTTGAAAAATAATCCCAAAATCTTTTCTACGAATTTCTAATAAAGCTTCATCGTTTAAGGAATACAAATCCTGATTATTATAAAAAACTTTTCCTGATTGAGGTTTTAACAAGGTAGATAAAATATGCAAAAGAGTAGATTTGCCACACCCACTACTTCCACATATTGCAATACAATCTTTTGCATTTAAAGCAAAATTTAAATTTTCAAAAAGCGGAATATCAAAACTATGGCTTAAATTTTCCGCTTTTAAAAGTTCCATTTTTAACCAATTTGCGCAGCAACTTCAGCAGCAAAATCTTCAGTTTTCTTTTCTAGACCTTCGCCCACTTCAAAACGAACAAATTCTACTATTTTAATAGTTCCACCAAATTCTTTTTCTTTTTCTGCAATTACTTGCTCGACAGTTTTTTTATCATCCATCGCATAAAACTGTCCCATTAGAGTAAGTCTACCATCAAGCTGAGAATTATCCGCTATAAAGCTATTTAGTTTACCTGGGATAATGTTAGGCCAAATTTTTTCTGGTTTTCCCTGTGCTTGAAGCTCAGCTTTAATAGCTTCTTCAACTTCTTGGATTATCTCTTGGGTTAATTGCTTTCTACTTGCAAATTTTGGAATTTTAAGCTCTGGCTTATTAGGGTCTTTCAATCTTCTTCTTTCTTCATTTTCTTTTTCCAACTCTGCAACTAAAGCTTTATATTCATTTTCTACAAAATCCATATCAAGTTCTTCATAAGATAGATAACTTGGTTTCATTGCAGCAATATGCATACAAAGGTGTTTTAAAAATTCTCCACACTTATTAGCCGTAGCTTCACTATCACAAGCTGCAGCAATAATAACACCCACGCGTCCATTAGAATGAACATAACCATTTACCGCTCCACTAGCTCCAGCTTTTACAGTAGCAAATCTTCTTACAACTAAATTTTCACCTATAGTTGCAATTTGATTTTTTAAATATTCTTCAAATTTAACACCATTAATCTCACTTGAATGCAACTGCTCAACATTTTGAAGGCTTTTAGCCTGAATATGTGCTGTTGTATCTTTTGTTAAAGCAATAAATTGTTCATTTTTAGCAACAAAATCAGTTTCAGAATTGATTTCACTTACAGTTGCACATTTTAAATCATCGCTTACTTTTACACTTACCAAACCTTCAGCAGCTAAACGATCAGCTTTTTTATCAGCTTTTCCAAGTCCTTTTTCTCTTAAAAGTTGCACTGCTTTTTCAAAATCACCATCTGTGTCTTTTAAAGCATTTTTACAATCCATCATACCTGCGCCAGTACTTTCGCGCAGTTCTTTTACCATTTGTGCAGTGATTTCAGCCATTATTCTTTATCTCCTTCAAAATCTTCTTCACTCATAGCTTCTTCTAGAACTTCTTTTTTTTCTTCTTCAGAGATTGGTTGTTCTTCATTTACTTCGCCATCTTGCTCTCTTAAAGCTTTACCTTCATTGATTGCTTCAGCCATTTCTTGGCAGAAAAGTTGAACTGAACGAATCGCATCATCATTTCCTGGAATTGGGAAATCTACTAAGTCAGGATCGCAGTTTGTATCTAGTGGAGCAATCACAGGGATTTTTAATCTATTAGCTTCTTGTACTGCAATTTTTTCTTTAACAGTATCAATAACAAAAATCATATCAGGTTGAGTTTTCATATATCTAATACCACCAAGATATGCTAACAACTTTTCTTTTTTTCTAGTAAGCATTAATGCTTCTTTTTTAGTTAAAAGTTTAATGCTTCCATCTTCTTCCATTTTTTCTATAACTTCTAATTTTCTAATAGATTGGCGGATAGTTCCAAAGTTAGTCATCATACCACCAAGCCATCTGTGATTTACATAAGGCATACCGCATTTTTCAGCATATTCTTTAATCGCTCCACCTGCTTGTTTTTTAGTACCAACAAATAAAATTGTTTTACCTTCTGCAGCAGCATCGCGAACAATATTATATGTATATCTAAAGTATCTAAGTGTTTTTTGTAAATCAATTACATAAATACCTTTTCTCTCACCAAAAATAAATTTTTTCATTTTTGGATTCCATCTTCTTGTTTGGTGTCCAAAGTGTACACCGCACTCTAATAAATCTCTCATGCTTACCATGAAATTCTCCTTGAAATAAAATAATTAGGTTTATTCCTCCGCATTCTTTAACCCATAAGCAACCTAATAAGGAAATTAATGCGTGTGAAATGAAAAAGTATTATATCAAATTTTATTTTATATTTAGCTTATTATTGAAGAAAAAGAACGCCTTGCGGCGTTCTTTGGGTAAATTAGTGTAGTTTAGACCAAACTGATCTTTTCCAACCTATAGCAAAAATACTTAAGATAGCAAAGAATATCATGATATAAATTCCTGTTTGCTCTCTTTCTTCTTTTTTACTATCACCAACTTTTTCAAGATAATTAATAACTTGGGTTTGTGCTTTTTCATTCAAACCAACTCTTGGCATAGCAGTTCCATGAATTTTCTTTTGAGGTTCATTGATGAAGATTTCAAGATAATGTGCGCCTTTAGAACGAATCATCATAGATAAATCTGGAGGTGTCATACCAAGATAATTTTTTAAATCACTCATATTTGAGCTTGAAACAAAGCCATCATATTTTACATCATGGCATCTTCCACAAGCATTTTCAAATGTATGTTTGTTTTTAGCAAAATCAAACTCTTTTGCAATTAAAGCTGTTTTTACTTGCTCTGAAAGTTCTTGATTTTTAGCATATTTTTCTTCTAAATCGGCTTTTAATTTTACATCAAATTCTTTTTCATATTCACTAGCTGTATTTTTAAAGAATGCAATTAAATCTGCTAAATCTTGATTATCTTGTGTTTCATCGCCACTTAAAGGATAAGCAGGCATTAAGAATGGATTTTCATCATTAAATTTATGTGAAATTTGTAAAGCTTTAACTGGATCAACAATCAATGCTGCTAAAAATTTCTCATCATAGATAACACCTGCATCACTCAAATCAGGAGGCGTTACACCCAAAGAAGAATCTGTAATAGTAGCAGGAATTCCGACGGCTTTCACACCATGGCATGCAATACAATTTCCTTCAAAAAGCTCTTTGCCTTTTTGTATATTACCTTTACTAAAATCAATTTTTGCGATTTTTTCCCATAATTGCTTAGTAGCTTCTTCTTGGCTTTTTGCAAGCTCTAATGCTTTTTGAGCATTAGCTATAGCTTTTTCACTTCCTGAAGCATTAGCATCCACTGCTGCTTTTTCTTTTAAAGCAACTTCACCTTTGGTAAATTCTGCATCAGCTTTTGCAAAGTCAAAATTAACTGGAGTTGAAGGAGGATTCATCACTGAATGCGCGTAAGGCTCAACCCCCCAATAAACTAAACCTGTGAAAAAGACAACTACAAAAAATATTTTTAATTCTCTCATTATTAGCCCCTTTTTCTTTCCATGATAGTAATAATTGGTAAAACTACTAACAATAATAGTAAAAATACCATAGAAGCGTAAAATCCTATCCAAGCATTAATTCCTGTTGGAGGAAGTTTTCCATAAACTGTTAGCACAATTAAATCTATCAATAACACCCAAAACCATACAAAAAACATCGGTCTTTCATGTGCTGGTTTTACAACATCACTTCTATCAAGCCAAGGTAATAAGAAGAAAATAATTTGTGCTATACCAAATGCTGTAAGCCCTATATCAAAAGCTTTAATGCTTCCAACATCAAAGAAAAATCCTCTTAAAACTTCATAACTCCATAAGAAATACCATTCAGGATAAATATGAGGAGGTGTTTTTAAAGAATTTGCTGGGTCAAAGTTGATTGGATCCATTGCAAAATTAAATTTAAAACATACCAAATAAAAGAAGAAAATCATAAATAGCGCAATATACATGAAATCTTTAGCTAAAAATCCTGGCCAAAAAGGAATAACTTTAGAACCTTTTGTATCACCTGCTAAATATTTTTCAGCTTCTAAATCAAAATCAATCTCTTCTGAAATTTCATTATTTACATGAGGAATTCTTAAAGAATAAAAGTGGAATGCAATAATTGCTAAAATCACAATAGGCAATAAACATACATGTAGCATAAAAAATCTAGTTAAAGTTGGATCTGAAACTGCAAAATCTCCTCTTATCCAAATAACCAACGCATCACCTATAAAAGGAATTCCACCAAAAAGTTGAGTAATAACTTGAGCAGCCCAAAAACTCATTTGCCCCCAAGGCAACATATATCCACTAAATGCTTCTGCTGAAAATACAACAAATAAAAGCATACCACTAATCCAAATCATTTCGCGGCCTCTTTTATAAGAGCCATAATAAATTCCTGTTAACATATGGATATATATGATTAAAAATACAACCGAAGCGGCCACACCGTGCATATGACGCCAAAGCCAACCATACTCCACTTCTTGCATAATAGTTTTATTTACACTATCAAAAGCCAAAGCTACATCTGGCTTGTAATACATTACCAAAAATAAACCTGAAATAAATAAAATAGCAAAAAGAGTAGTTAAAATAACACCCATTGCCCATAAAAAGTTAATTTGTTTTGGTATCCAATATTGAGCCATTAAAACATTAAAAAGCTTATTTACAGCTAATCTTTGATCAAGCCAATCTACAATACCATTTGCTTTTTTTATCTGTGCCATATTAAGCCTCCGCGATCATTTTTTTATATTCTGGACCTTCTTCGCCTAATACTAATTTTGTTCCATCAATTCTAAAAGGAGGAATATCCAAAGGTCTTGGAGGAGGACCAAATACATTTTTACCACTGGTGTCAAATTCACCACCATGGCAAGCACACTTAAATAATTTTTCGCTTGGAGCGTAAGCTGGAATACAGCCTAAATGCGTACAAAGACCAATAACTACAGTATAAGCAACATCACCTACAACAACATCTCTATTGCTATCTTTTACCATATCTGCATCTTTTTTTAAGATAAATATAGGCTTCTTACGCCATTCAATTGTTCTAAGCTCGCCCTCTTTCATGCCAGAAAGATCTACAGTAGTAATACCTGCTGCTTTTACACTTGGGAGTGGATCCCATGTTTTTTTCATTGCAACTAATGAAAAAGCACCACCCACAGCAGCTACCGTTCCAAAGGCAAAGCCCATAAAGCTTCGTCTACTTTCAGATGTAGCCATTTTACTTCCTTTGTTTTGATTTTTTTGTAAAACTTAGCAGTTTATCTAAAAAATGATAAATTTTTTCTTTGGTATAAAAAGCTTGATTTAAGATATATGAATATTTATTTAAAACAAAAATAAATGTTTGTTTTAAATCATAACAATAGATAAATTTATTATTATCTATTGTTTTTTCATTTTGATATAAATATGTAAAATATCTAAAGCAGCAGGAGTAATACCGCTAATTTGCGAAGCAGCAAAAATAGTTGGTGGATTAAATTTTTGCAGTTTTTCTACTACTTCATTACTCAATCCACTCACACTTTTAAAGTCAAAATTTTCAGGGATTTTCAAATCATTTAAATTTTTCATTTTTTCAATTTGTGCTTTTTGCATTGCAATATAATGATAATATTTTGCTTCATTTAAAATTTCATTTAAAGAATACTCATCCATATTTTTAAACATTTCATCTAAAGCTTTTAATTTTTCTATATTAAAACTAGCTCTTGCAACAATTTTTTGTAAACTCACTATTGAAGTGATCTTTTCCTCTTCAATACTTTGTAAAAATTCATTATTTTGCTTACTTGGTGTCCATGTAGTTTGAAGTAAAAACTCAAGTCCTTTATCAACATTTTGTTTTATATTTTCAATATATGCATAATCTTCTTGACTTAAAAGCTTAAAATTATATCCATATTCTCCAAGTCTTAAAATGGCATTTTCTTCTCTTAAAAGCAATCTATACTCAGCTCTTGAAGTAAACATTCTATAAGGCTCTTTAGTGCCTTTCATCACTAAATCATCAATCAACACCCCTATATAAGCCTCATCACGCCTTAACACAAAAGGATCTTTTTCATCAATTGCTAAAACCGCATTCACTCCTGCCATAAAACCTTGTACAGCAGCTTCCTCATAACCAGTGGTTCCATTAATTTGCCCAGCACAATATAAATTTTTAATCTTTTTGGTTTCTAAAGTATGTTTTAGTTCTGTTGGATCAATATAATCATACTCTATAGCATAGCCAAAACGCGTGATTTTAGCATTTTCAAAACCTTTTATACTTCTTAGCATTGCAATTTGCACTTCATAAGGAAGCGAGGTAGAAAAGCCATTGATATAATATTCAGTCGCATCTTTAGTTTGTGGTTCTATAAATAAATGATGACTTTCTTTATCACCAAAACGATTGATCTTATCTTCTATAGAAGGACAATATCTTGGTCCTATACCTTCAATTTGCCCTGTAAAAAGCGGAGCACGGTAAAAATTACTTTTTATAATCTCATGTGTTTTTAAATTTGTTCTTGCTATATAACATGGAAGTTGATTGGGTTTGAAATTTTTTGTTTTAAAGCTAAAAGCTTTAGGATTTTCATCTCCAAGTTGAATTTCTAAAACACTAAAATCGATACTTTTAGCATCAACCCTTGGGCAAGTTCCTGTTTTTAATCTTCCTACTTTTAAACCACTTTGTTTTAAGTAATCTCCCAAATTTACAGATGCAAGCTCGCCTACCCTACCTGCTTGAAGCTTGGTTTCACCTATATGGATAAGTCCGTTTAAAAAAGTTCCTGTTGTCAGTATGATTTTTTTGGCAAAATATGTATTTTCTAAATTAGTTTTAACGCCCTTAACTTCATCATTTTCTATAAGTAAAGACAAAGCTTGCTCTTGAGAGATTTCTAAATTTTCAAGTTTTAAAAGCATATTTCTAGCACAAATTCTATAAGCATCCATATCAATTTGTGCTCTACTTCCACGCACTGCAACACCTTTGCTTTCATTTAAGATTCTAAATTGAATTCCAGCCTCATCGGTAATTTGCCCCATAAGTCCACCCATAGCATCAAGCTCTTTTACCAAATGTCCTTTTGCTAAACCACCTATAGCAGGATTACAACTTGCAGCACCAATTTGCTCGATTAAAGTAGTTAAAAGTAAAGTTTTTTTACCCATTCTAGCAGCCCCGGCACTAGCTTCAACTCCAGCATGCCCACCACCTATTACGATTATATCATACATATTTTGACCTCATTTTTATAAAAAGGCAAAAATTATATAATATTTTTTAAAATAAAACACTAAAAATACTTTTTGAAATTTAAAAGTTTTAGATAAAATCTCATAAAAATTAAAGGTATTGAATGTTTAATGGATTAATCCGCGAATTAGCCTTTGTCAAATCATATCAAAACAACACTTTAAGATTAAAAGCAAACTACAAACCAAAACTAGGCGATAGTATTGCTGTCAATGGTGCGTGTTTGAGCGTAACAAAACTTTTTGATGATGGTTTTAATCTTGAGCTTTCTTATGAAACAAGAACTCACATAGCTATTGAAAATTTAAAAGATTATGTGCATATTGAACCTGCGCTAGCTTATGGCGATAGAATAGATGGACATTTAATGCAAGGGCATATTGATGGTATAGGTGAAATTGCTAATATTTCTAAAAAAGAAAACGGAGTTGATTTTTATATTAAATGTCCTGATGATATACAAATTTATATGGCAAATAAAGCAAGTGTAGCCATAGATGGAGTGAGCTTGACTATCAATGAAGTTTTAAAAGATGGTATTCGTTTAACTATCATTCCTATAACCTTTAATGAAACCTTGTTTAAAGATTACATTATAGGAAGACGCGTTAATATAGAAAGCGATCTTTTAGCAAGATACATGCACAGACAATTAAATTATAAAAAAGAAATTTCATGGCAACAAATAGACAAGATTACATCACTTTATTAGAAAATGATTTCGCAAAAGCTTTTGTAGCCTTTGATCAAGATTATAATATTTTTAGAGCAAAAATTCATGATAATATTTTTCCTTGGGAAAATTCTATAAAAAAGTGTGTATTTTTAAATCAAATTCATTCTAATATTATCACTCAATACGATAAAGATTTTTACTTTAATACTGATGGGGTAATTAGCAATAAAAAAAATGTAGCTTTGTGCATTTTAAGTGCTGATTGCTTACCTTTGCTTTTATATGATGATAAAAATAAAGCTATAGCAGCTTTACATTCAGGCAGAAAAGGATGTTTTGAAAATATCCTAAAAGAAGCTGTTTTAAAAATGCAAGAAAGTTTTAACACTCAAGCAAAGAGTTTAAAACTCATCATTTCAGCAGGAATTTGTGCTAAAAATTATGAAATTAATGGCGAGGTTTTAAACTACAGCAAAGAAAAATTTGCACCTTTTTTACATAAAAATAAGCTTGATTTAAAAGCATTAGTTAAATTTCAAGCAAAAGAATTAGGTATTAATGATATTTTTGATATCAATCTTTGCACCTTTGATGATGAGAGATTTTTTTCTTATAGAAAAGACCAAACTCCAAAGCGCATTGTTAGCGTGATTTATTTAAAGGATTAAAATGTATGAAGTAAAAAATTTGCTTGCTTTGAAAATTTTACAAAAGGCTAGAGAATTTGGTGATAATGACTTAAGCAACGAAGTTTTAATCACTCAAATGCTAAATCATACCTCACAAACTCTAAATCAAAACGATACTAAAAATTTAAATGAATTTATCACAACACTTATAAATGCCAAAGAAAAAGCTAAAATGAGCAATAAATAATTTTAATTTTTCCAAGTTAAAATAAATTTTGTTCCTTTATTTAGCTCACTTTCTACTTTTATATTAATGTTATGATCTTTACAAATTTTATCCACTAAAGAAAGTCCTATACCAAAACCACCTTGATTTTCATTAAATCTTGAATAACGCTCAAAAATGTTGGCCAAATTTTCCTTTGTTATACCACAGCCACTATCTTCTATTATAAGTCTTTGCTCCAAAAGCATTATTTTGATATGTCCATTTTTTACATTATATTTTATAGCATTATTAACAAGATTATCAAACATTTTAAAAAACTGCTCTTTATTGGCATAAATTTTTCCATCATCTTCCAAGCTAAGCTCTAAGTTGATATTTTTTTGTTCCAAAAATATCTTAAAATACTCCATTCTTTCTTTAATCAAATCTTTTAAAAATATCCAATTCTTTTTTGCTTCATAAGCTTGAGAAAAATTTAAAAAAGTTAAATCTGAATACAAATGACTCAAAGTCAAAGCAGCTATTTTTACACGCTTTAAAGCTTTAACTTCTTCAAATTTTTTTTTTCTTTCTAAACCTTCTACACTCATTAATATCGCACTAATTGGAGTATTAATCTCATGAGTGGTATCTTTTATAAAATTATTTAAAAATCTTATTCTCATTTCTAAAGGCTTGAGTGCAAATTTTAGTATAAAATAAGCCATTATACTTACAAAAATCAAAGAAAAAACCATAGCCAAAGCTACTTTAAATCTTATAAATCCAAGTTCTTTGGAGATATCATCACCTTGTACTAAAATCCTCAGACGATTAACATCACCTAAGACCTCCAAAGCATCTTGTCCTTGAGTATTTGCAAGCAATAAATTATTTAAATTCACATCAGCCACATAAATTAGAGTGTTATTATTATAAATATTTGCGTTATTAAGTTTAAAAAATGTTGTTTGAGCAGGCAAGTCAAGATTAGAAAAATAAACTTTTGTTCTATCAAATATTGCAAATTTTATATTAGAAATTTGAGCAATTTTTCTAGCACCTTTTTCTATAGGCTCAAAACGTAACTTTTCCATTTGTAAAATTACAAAACGATGTTCTTGTCTTAATTTTATGCTATGTTCGGTTATTAATTCTTCTATTAACTTTGCATACCATACGCCAAAAAGCACTATAAGAACACTTCCTATACTTACCAAATATAAAGAAAGAATTTGCCATGCAACGCGCTTGGCTTCATACATAACAATACCCTCTTCCTCTTTGGTTGACAATACTATCTTTACCTAAAATTTTTCGTAAATTTTTTACATAAGCTCTTAAGCTAAGCTCACTTGGCTCTTGATCATACTCCCAAATTTCTTCAAAAATGCAAGCAGTATCTATAAATTTACCTTTATTTTTTAAAAGCAAAGATAAAAGCTTTAATTCTTTTAAAGGCAGGGTTAAAGGCTTATCGTCTTGATATAAAGTTTGTGAAACAAAAGCAAATTTAAAACCATTTCCCAAGTCTTCATAATCTTCATTTTTATGAGCAAAAGAACGCTTTAAAATAGCATTAATTCTTATTTTTAACTCCTGCAATTCAAAAGGCTTTTTAATATAATCATCACAACCGCTTTCAAAACCTTTTTGTAAGTCCATAGTAGTATTTAATGAAGTCATAAAAATAGCTGGAGTATATTTGCCAGCTTCTCTTAAATTTTTAAGCACACTAAAACCATCACCTTGTGGAACTTTTACATCTAAAATCCATAAATCAAAATTTTTCTCATAAGCTTTATCTTGTGCATCTTGAGCATTATCCACTAAAGTAACTATAAAACCTTCTTCTTCTAAAAATTCACTAACAATTTCTCCTAAATTAATATCATCTTCTAACAAAAGAATTTGTGTAGCCATTTTTAACCTTTTTATTATATTTTACTTAAACATTATATTTTTTTTGTGTAAATTGAGTGTGAATTTAGTAGAATTAAAGCCTGGTATTTATATAATATTATATCTTATATTTAAGGCTCTTATGTTACCTGAATGGGATCAAAAATATAGTATCAATAACGCAAAAATCGATACCCAACACCAAAAACTCTTCGAGCTTGCTGCTAGAGTTGAAGAAATTTCTGATAGACCAATCTACCAAGTAGAACTTAAAAAACTATCGCTGAATTTTTCAACTATATTAAAATTCATTTTCAAGATAAAGAAAACTATATGGCTGAGATCAATTATCCTTGATTTAAACCAACACAAACTTATGTATAAACAAATCACAAAATCTATGATAAAACTCATACAAAGTATAAAAAGCACTAATGATTTAAAAGAAAAATTATACATAGTGGTTAATTCATGGCTTATAGAACACATCATTCAGCATGATATGATGATAGAACACTGGAGACAAAGCACGCAAGCAAAGAATTCTTCAGACACCTTCGAAGAAGAAAAACCAAAACCAAAAAATTTTTATATCAATGTCAATGTGAAGGAAAAACTCATAAAGTTCCTTATGATATTCATTTAAAAACGCAATATTCTAAAGTACAATTTAAATGTAAAGAATGCTCTGCTAATTTAATTTTATGCAAAAAAACTGAAATTTAACAAAAATTAATCGTAGTTTAAAATATTGTAAATTATAATGCCTGCAAAACTCTGCCAAATATAAACAAGGAGTTAATATGCCACCAAAATGGTGTGATAAATACAGCATTCATAATGATGAAATCGATAAACAACACAAAAAACTTTTCGAACTTGCTGCTAATGTTGAAATGATTTCAGATAAACCCGTTCATAAAGGACAAATCAAATTTTTACTTGCAGATTTTTTTAACTATATGAAAGAACATTTTGCCGAAGAAGAAAAATATATGGCAAAAATAGGTTATCCTGAACTCGCTAATCATCAAAAAATTCACAAAAGCATTATTCAATCTATGATAGATTTAATTCAAAATATCAAAAGCACCAATGATTTAAAAGAAAAACTCAATATAATTGCATCAAAATGGCTATTAGAGCATATCTTAAGAGAAGATATGAAAATAGAAAAATGGCACCAAGCACAATTAAATAAAAAGGATAATGAAACAACTTCAGAAGATTTGCAAGAATTTTATGAGTATGTTTGCTCATGTGCAGATAAAATCCATAAAGTGCCTTGTGAAATTCATCAAAAAATACAAACAACCAATGCAAGCTATAAATGCAAAACTTGCCAAGAAGCAATAAGACTAAAATAAAAAGGCTAAACAATGAATAAAAGATATACTTTAACCCTTTCAGAAGAACTTTACAAACGCTTAAGTCAAACTGCAAAATTTTCTAAAAAGAAAAAAGCTGAAATTTTACGCAATGCTTTAGAAAATTATCTTGATGAAATGGAAGATTTTGCTCCAGCTATAGAAGCTTTAGAAGATCTAAAAGATGGAGATAGTAAAAAGCTAGATAGTATTATTAAAAAATTAAAATGCTAACT